>JAFGOK010000392.1 GCA_016926535.1 Micromonosporaceae bacterium
AGCACTTGCAGGCCAGCGCCTCAAAGGCCAAGCTGACCACACTGCCGTCGCCAGCCCTACAGGCGCGGTAGTCGGGGGCACCGGCACTGGCAACCCCAGCAGCGGGTCCTACCCACCCGGCTCCTCCCGACAGCAGATCCTCACCTACGCTCCGCTGCCGGGCACTACCGACGTCACCCGCACCGAGGTGTATGTGTACCCACCGCGATCCGCGTACCTCATCGCGTAGCGACAGGTCCGGTCCGCGGAGCGTGCGCCGGACGTTGTGCTCGATCTGGCGGTCAGCGGACGATAAGCACTGAGCAGGGTGCCTGGTGGCTGACCCGCTGCACTGTGGAGCCCAGGAGCGTCGCCCATCTGGGGCGGCGCCGGCTGTGGCCGAGGACGACGAGGTCCGCGTGCAGGTCTCTGGCTGATTGGACCAGTTCCCGGGCGGGGCTGCCGACCCGGGTCCGGCAGAAGGCGACCACCCCGTACTCGGCGGCGTGGGCACTGACCTCATTGGCCAGCCGCAGGGCTTCGGCGGTTCCCCGGTCGTGTTCGGCGTCGACCTCGGCGACGGTGGCCGCAGCGCGCGGTAGGTGGTGGTGCACGGTGAGGGCCGTCAGGGTGGCCTGGGATTCGTGGGCCAGGCGCATCGCCATGATCAGGGCGGCCCGGGAGCGCGGCGACCCATCGAAGCCGACCAGTACCCGGGCAAACATGCCACCAGTGTGATCCAAATTACAACTGCATGGAAGGCTGACCTGGCCTGTGTCATCTGGGCTGGTTGGCAACGTCAGCCGGATGGTTCCCCTTGACGGGCGGACGGCGGACGGCACACTGGGAAACGGTATCCGGCGATGGACCCCGCCGGGGGTCGCATGGCGCGACTCGAACCGCCCCTGGGCTGATGGCTCCTGGATGTTGCCAGGTCCGCCCGCCCAGGAGGAATCTATGGGAACCACCCTCATCATCGCCGCCGTCCTCGCCGCCACAGCCCTTGCCGCCAGCATGATCTCGGCTCGGCTGGGCCTGTCCGTTGCGATCATCGAGATCCTTGCTGGCATCGCCGTCGGCAACACCCTGCACCTGGGTACCCCGCAGTGGCTGGTGTTCGCCGCGAGTTTCGGGTCGGTGGTGCTGACGTTCCTCGCCGGGGCCGAGGTCGACCCCACGGCGCTGCGCAAGAGTTGGCGGGCCAGCCTGCTCATCGGGGGCCTGTCGTTCCTGGCCCCGTTCGTCCTAGCCCTGCTGGCCTGCCGGTACGCCGCTGGCTGGGACTGGCGGGCGGCCCAGATCGGCGGGATCGCCCTGTCGACGACGTCCCTGGCGGTGGTGTACGCGGTGCTGGTGGAGACCGGCCTGTCGGCCACCCGTATCGGCCAGCTGATCATGTCGTCGACGTTCGTCACGGACCTGGGCACGGTGCTGGCCCTCGCGATCCTGTTTGTCCATCCAACCTGGTGGCTGGTGCCGTTCGTCGCCGTGTCCGCGGTGCTCATCGTCGGGATGCCCCGCCTGGCGGGCTGGTTCTTCGCCCGCTACGGTTCCCGGGTCACCGAGCCGGAGGCCAAGGGCGCATTCACCGCGCTGCTGGTGCTCATGGTGCTGGCCGACAAGGCGGCCAGCCACGCGGTGCTGCCGGCGTTCCTGCTCGGGCTGGCCGTCTCCCGGACCCTGGCCCGCCATCCCGGCGCGCTACAGCGGCTGCGGGTGGTGGCCTTCGCCCTGCTGACCCCGCTGTTTTTCCTGCGCTCCGGGATGGCGGTGTCCCTGCCCCTGGTCTGGGCCAGCCTCGGCCTGCTGACCATGCTGCTGGTGGTCAAGCTGGTGGCGAAGCTCGCCGCCGTCTACCCCCTGGCCCGCCGCTATGCCCACCCGCACGCCGGGTTCACCACCCTGCTGATGTCCACCGGCCTGACCTTCGGCACGATCTCCGCCGCCTACGGCTACAGCACCGGCATCGTCGACCAGACCCAGTTCTCGGTCCTGGTCTGCGTGGTGGTACTCACCGCCGTGGTGCCCACGGCGATCGCCCAGCGGTTCTTCGCCCCGCCACCGGTCCAGGCCACGGATCGGCAGGCCGCAGCCGGCACCGCTCCGTCCCGGGTCAACGGTTCCGGATCCGAGGATCTCCTGTTGAGGATCACGAACCCTGGTATGGGCGGGACTGCCGGGCTCGACGTGGGCGCGGATGAACGCCAGCGGGATCCGCGATGATCACCGGGGTCGCCGGGCTCCGGCTGACCATCCACGTCACCACCGGTGACCTGTGGCATCACCGGCCCCTGTACGCCGAGATCGTCCACCGCGCCCACCGGGCCGGGCTGGCCGGCGCGAGCGTCCTGCGCGGGATCGAGGGGTATGGTTTTTCGCGGCGTATCCACCCCCAGCATCGATGGCCGCTGGGCCACCGGACGCCAATCGTCGTGGTCATCGTGGACACCGCCGAGCGGATCCGAGCGTTCCTGCCGGAGCTCGCCGACCTGATCGGCAGCGGTATCGCCGTCCTCGACCAAACCGAGATCATCGACGAGGTGGCGCTGGATCCTGAGGGTCTATCCGCCCCGTGACCCCCGACGCCCGGGGGCCGGCCCGGCGAGGATCACCTCAGCCGCAGGTGGGTGGGGGCCTACCCGGCCCCCACCCAGGGGTGTTCAGCCCAGCCCGTAGGGCAGGGTGTCGCCGGCTTCGATCTCGATGAGCCGGTTGTACTTGGCGACCCGCTCACCGCGGGCTGGGGCCCCGGTCTTCAGCTGCCCGCAGCCGGTGCCCACTGCCAGGTCGGCGATGAAGGTGTCCTCGGTCTCCCCGGAACGGTGGGAGACCATCTGTGCCCAGCCGGCCTGCCGGCACAGGCGCATCGTGTCGAGGGTCTCGGTGACCGACCCCACCTGGTTGACCTTGATCAGGGCGGCGGTGGCGACGTTCCGGCCGATGGCATCCGCGACGATCGTGGGGTTGGTGACCAGGATGTCGTCGCCGACCAGTTGCACCCGCTCTCCGAGACGTTCCCGCAGCCGGGCCCAGCCGTCCCAGTCGGACTCGGCCAGGCCGTCCTCGATGCTCCACACCGGGAACCGGGTGGCGATCTCCTCGTAACGGGCGATCATGTTGTCGGTGGACAGGACCTGCCCCGCGACGTGGTAGGCGCCCTCGCGGTAGAACTCGCTGGCTGCCGGGTCCAGGGCGATGGCCACCCCGCCCTTGCCCGGGGTGTAGCCGGCATCCCCGATCGCCTCCACGATCACCGCCAGAACGTCCTCGGGGGCGTCGATCTCCGGGGCGAAGCCGCCCTCGTCGCCCAGCCCGGTGGCCAGGCCCCGGTCGGTCAGGCGGCGACGCAGCGCCGCGTACACCTCCGCGCCGGCCCGGACCGCCTCGGCCAGGCTGGGCGCCCCGACCGGTGCGATCATGAATTCCTGGAAGTCCAGGCGGTTGGGGGCGTGCGCCCCACCGTTGAGGACGTTGAAGTGCGGCACCGGCAACCGGGGAGTGGCCCCCTCCGGGGTGAGGTATCGCCACAGGGGCAGCCCGGCGGCCTGGGCGAACGCCCGCGCCGCCGCCATCGACACCCCGACAATGGCGTTGGCCCCCAGCCGGGACTTGGTAGGGGTGCCGTCCAGATCGATCAACGTCTGGTCCACGGCGGCCAGGTCCGTGAACTCCCCGGCGGTCAGGGCATCGGCGATCTCGCCGTTGACCGCCCCGACCGCACCCAGCACGCCCTTGCCACCGTAGCGGGCCGGATCCCCGTCGCGGCGCTCGACCGCCTCCCGGGTGCCGGTGGACGCCCCTGAGGGCACCCCCGCCCGCACCGGCGGGCCGCCGGCCGGGGCCAGGGTCACCGCCAGGGTCGGCCTGCTTCGCGAGTCGAGGATCTCCACCGCCCGCACCGATTCGAATCTCACCGTGCCACGCTCCTCTCCACGATCCCCACCACCCCGCCGCTGCCGGCTCCTACCGGGCCAGCGCACGGGTGTGGTGCTCAACTGTGGTGCTCAA
>JAFGOK010000393.1 GCA_016926535.1 Micromonosporaceae bacterium
GTCCGGCATCGTCGCCCGGGGCGGATTGGTGAACCTGCGCAAGCGCGCCGAGGAGTTCGGCGGTGGCCTCGATCTCTCTGCGGCGGGTGAGCGTGGGACGATCCTCCGCTGGTGGGTTCCCCTACATCTGACCAAGGAGCGACGGCCACCGACCCCTGCCGCTCAGTGAGCCCTGCCGCCGATGGTGCCTACCCGTGCCGCTCGGTATTGAATAATTTCGATGCGAGGACAGCAGCCTGGGTGCGCCGTTCCAGCCCGAGCTTCGCCAGCAGACTGGAGACATAGTTCTTGACAGTCTTCTCCGCGAGAAACATCCTGGCCGCGATCTCCCGGTTGGTCAGTCCCTCCGCGACCAGCGCAAGGATGCGCCGCTCCTGCTCCGTCAGCAGCCGCAACTCATCGGGCTGGTCTGGGCCCTTGCGGATCCTTTCCAGCACCCGTTGGGTCACGGCCGGATCCAGCAGCGACTGGCCGGCAGCGACCCTGCGGACCGCCTCGACGAGGTCCGTACCTCGGATCTGTTTCAGCAGGTACCCCGCCGCCCCAGCCATGATCGCCGCGAACAGTGCCTCATCGTCCTCGAACGAAGTCAGGATCAGCGCCTGGATCGACGGGTCGACGGAACGGGCATCCCGGCAGACGTCGATCCCGCTGCCGTCGGGCAACCTCGCGTCCAGGACAGCGACATCCGGCCGCAGCGCCGGGACGCGGTGGGTCGCCTCGATCGCACTGCCGGACTCCCCGACGACCTCGATGTCACCCTCTCGTTCAAGCATGTCGCGCAGGCCGTGCCGGACCACTTCATGATCATCGAGTAGAAACACCCGAATCATCGTCCCGCCCTCCAAGGTCGCCTCGCGCTGCCATGCCAGCCTACTTCGCAAGCGGTCACCAAATGGCGTGTCAACCCTCACCGGCGCGGATTCCATGAGCGTGTCTCGTGGCTCCCGCCAGAGCGAGCCGAGGCCACAACGCGTTGGCCAATGCGCGGAGCCCAGCGTGTGCGCGGAGTCCAGAGGGGCCAATAGCGCCTGCCAGACACCGCACAACCACACGACTCCGCGTTAACGCCAGCCGCTTCGCTGCCGCCAAAGGTGTGGGCATCAGCGCCGGGCCTGTCGCTGCCGCCGGCACCCCCGTCGCCGGCACCCCCGTCGCCGGCATGGCCTGTGTATACGTCGGGCTGTTGACCGCAGTTATCCACAGGCGGAAGGATTCGGGCTGGCGCTCTTCGCCAAGGGGTACCACCGTGGTGCGATGCCGAACCCACCACCGATCACAGCCGGCTCCCGTCAGTTCCCGCCAGACAGGCCGCGCAGCCGGCTACCGCTCCAGGCGAGGAGAACACCGCCGGGCAAGTCCCCACGAGGTGCGACTCGACCGGGAGCAGCCCAGCGTCCAAGATGTCACACCGCGGCAGCCGAGCGGGACCTCCTCCGCATCGCGCAGCGGCAAGGGGGCGTCGTGACCCGCAGCCAGGCCCTTCGCGCCGGGTTCACGGATGACGCCGTCAAGGTGCGGCTCCGGGCAGGACGATGGCAGAGGATCTTCTCTGGCATCTATGCGATCTACACAGGCGAGATCAGGCGAGAGACCCGCCAGTGGGCCGCGGTTCTGCATGCCGGGCCCGCTGCCGTGCTCAGCCATGAGACGGCCGCGGAGCTCTGCGGCCTCCTCGACACGCCGGTGGCATCCGTTCATGTCACCATTGGGCGCCATCAACGGATCATTTCAAAGCCTGGTCTGACGATTCACCGGTCATCGACAGTGGACCAGGCGCGCCACCCCACCAGGGTCCCACCGCAGACCCGTGTCGAGGACACGGTCATCGACCTCTCACAACGAGCATCCTCTATCAACCAGGCGGTCGGTTGGCTGACTCGGGCCTGCCAGCGCCGACTGACCACGCCGGCCCGGCTGATCGATGCGCTGGCGCGGCGTCAGCGGGTGCATTGGCGCCGCGAGCTGAGTGAAGCCATCGAAGACACAGCGCTCGGCTGCCACTCAACGTTGGAGTGGCTGTACCTCCAGCGGGTCGAGCGGCATCATCATCTGCCCCAAGGTCACCGGCAGGCCGTCGGGACAACCCGGCCCTCGGCGGGCGGATCACCCCGACGGCGCTATGACGATGTCCGTTACGAGGACTGGCGCCTCAGTGTGGAGCTGGATGGCCGGGCGACCCACACCGATGAGACCCGTCACAGGGATCAGCGCAGAGACAACGCCTCCGTAGCAGCAGGCACACGTGTCCTGCGCTATGGGTGGGACGACGTCGTGAACCACCCATGCGAGGTCGCTGCTGAGGTCGCAGCAACATTGCGACGGGGTGGCTGGCAGGGCAAGATCCGGCGCTGCGGACCGACCTGCACCATCGATGCCTGACCCTGCCAGCGGAGCACTGCCGCCCGACGCACTGCCGCCCGACGCACTGCCGCCCGACGCACTGCTGGCATCTGACGAGGAGCAGCGCGACGATCCTTCCAGCAGCGCTGCTCCTCGTTGGCGCGGGTGCTGGCAGCCTTCCACTGCGCAACTGACAGGACCAGCGACCAAGCAACCA
>JAFGOK010000394.1 GCA_016926535.1 Micromonosporaceae bacterium
CAGGGCCACGCCCGGTGGGGGCATCGAACAATGTCGTTTCGTTGGGATGCGACGCATCCGGCCACATCGCTGAATGAGCCATCGGGCCACGCTCGCTTGTCGTGATGGTTACAGCGAAACGGGCATAACTCCCCGTTGGGGTCTCCGTTGGGGAATCGGGATTCACCCATGCTTCACCACTACGCCCGTTCCAGTCCTAGCAGCCACGACAAGCGAGGTACGAAGAAGATGCCCAGCCCTGTCGAAACGGAGACTTCGACGATTTCCGACCACGTCAATGATCTTGCGCGTAACAGAGGATGGCGATTCGACGAAACGCTGCCGGAGACGCGCTGGCAGCACCGAGAAACTCCGCAGCCGGAGCGATTCGGCTTCCGGGTGGCAATCGTCGGCCTGGGATATGTTGGGCTGCCGACCATCCTGGCGTTCCACGCGGCCGGGTACCGGGTGCTCGGGGTCGACATCAGCGAGCGCCGGCTGGACGTGATTCGCGAGCAGCAGGCCGATCTGCTCGAATCCGACCGTGAGCGGCTGGCCGTTGCCCTCGCCGATCCGCAGCGGTTCGTTCTCAGCTCGGACGTCGGCCTGCTCCAGGCCGCGGAGAGCATCCTCATTTGCGTACCGACGCCTATCGATGAGCATCTGCTGCCGGATCTGCGGCTCCTTGAGGCCGCCTGCGGGATGGTCGTGCGGCACGCGGTTGCCGGGCAGACGATCATCGCGACGTCGACCACCTATGTCGGGTGCACCCGGGAGATGCTCAGCGTTCCGCTGGAGGTGCGAGGGCTCGTGCCAGGTCGGGACGTGTTCGTCGCGTTCTCCCCGGAACGGATCGATCCCGGCAACGAGCGGCACGCGCATGAGACCGTTCCCAGAGTGGTTGGCGGCGCCACCCAGCGCTGCCTGAGCCAGGCGGCGGATGCCCTGGCCGGATGCAGCAGCGTCCTGTGCCCGGTCAGCAGCATCGAGGTCGCGGAGCTGACCAAGCTGTACGAGAACACCTTCCGGGCGGTCAACATCTGCCTGGCGAACGAGTTCGCGGACATCAGCTCAGTCCTTGGACTCGATGTCGCCGAGGTCATCAAGGCGGCCTCCACGAAGCCGTACGGGTTCATGCCGTTCTACCCAGGTCCCGGGGTCGGCGGGCACTGCATCCCCTGCGATCCGCACTACCTGCTGTGGCAGCTGCGCTCGAAACGGGTGACGGCTCCGCTGATCGAGCAATCCATGGTGTCTGTCGCGACTCGGCCGGCTCGGGTCGTGCGCAGGGCAACGGAGATCCTGGGCGCTGGAGGCATCCCGGTGGGGGGATCGCAGGTGCTCGTGGTCGGGGTGTCCTACAAGCCGGGTATCGCGGACGTCAGGGAGTCCCCGGCCCTGGAGATCATCAGCGGTCTGCGGGCCCTCGGCGCCCACATTGGCTTCAGCGATCCCCTGATCCCATCGATCACGGTGGATCGTGAGGTGATGCTGTCCGTTCTGGAGCCGGGGCGGCATGACTGGGATCTGGTCATCGTCCACACCGCGCATCCGGGGGTCGATCTGACGTGGCTCGGGCGTCAGCCCAACGTCCTGGACGCAACGTACCGCCTGACGAGCGTGCCGCATCGGCACACGCTGTGACCGCCGCATCGTCCCGCCCAGCATGAGGACGCCCAGCACCATGGCAGTGCCGCACTCAACCAGCGAGCTGACCGCCCAGGGGCGGTACCGGGGCATCGCTCCGGTACCGCCCCCCCAGACGGTGGCCGGGCACCGGCGAGAGCAGTCCCGGCGAGCGACCCTTAAGTCGATCATCGCAGCGAAGTTCAACGCCTGGCTGGTGTTCTTCGTCGCAATCTACGTCGTCTTGGTGATCAAAGTGGTCACCATCCGGTACTTGGACAATGATGCTCTGTTCGCGGTCTACAGCGTCGCGGTGTCCATCTACATCCTGTCCCGCTTTGCCATCTCCTACCTTCACCCGCATCTGGAGCGCCGGTACGGGGCGGACTACGAGCCGACGCTGACCTTCGGGGTGCCATGCAAGAACGAGGCAGCGAACATCTACGAGACGATCATGCGAATCGCACGGATCGACTACCCGCGCGACAAGTTCGACATCATCGCGGTCAACGACGGCTCGGACGACAACACGCTCGGTGAGATGTATCGGGCCAAGATGGACGCCGCAGTGCTCGGGGTGCGGGTCCAGATCATCGACTGGACGACCAACCGAGGGAAGCGGGACGGCATGGCCGAGGCCGTCAAGCGCTCCGCCTTCGACCTGGTCGTGTTCATCGACTCCGACAGCTTCATCGAGCCGGACACCCCGCGGCATCTGGCGAAGTACTTCGTCGATCCGAAGGTCGGGGCTGTCGCCGGACACGCCTACGTCGCGAACGCGAACACGAACCTGATCACCAAGATGCAGGCGGTGCGGTACTTCGTCGCGTTCAAGGCGTTCAAGGCCGCCGAATCGATGTTCGGTGCGGTCACGTGCTGCTCCGGCTGCTGCTCGGCCTACCGGAGGGCCTACGTCGCCGAGTTCATCGACGAGTGGCTCAACCAGCACTTCATGGGTGTTCGCTGCACCTACGGCGATGACCGGGCACTGACCAACATGCTGCTGCGGCGGGGGTTCAAAGCCCACTACGCGGAGCAGGCGGTGTCCCACACGTTTGTTCCGGACACCATGGCCCAATTCATGACCCAGCAACTGCGCTGGAAGAAATCGTGGGTCAGGGAGAGCCTCAAGGCCTCCCTGTTCATCTGGCGGCGGCATCCCCTGATGAGCTGCGCGTACTACCTTGGCGTCCTGCTGCCCCTGGTGGCACCGATCATCGTGGGTCGGGCGCTGATCTGGTACCCGATCTCAACCGGGGCGACGCCGTGGTTCTACTTGTTTGGATTGTTGATCATGGGAGTCATCTACGGGTTGTACTACCGGATCAATGTTCACCACGATCGGCGCTGGGTCTACGGGGCGATCTTCGCCGTGGTGTCCACGCTGATCCTGATCTGGCAGTTGCCCTACGCGATGCTGACGCTGCGCAATTCCCGCTGGGGGACCAGATGAACGAGCTGACACAAGTCCTCGAACCGGCCTTCGCCAGCCTGCCGACGCGGGAGATGCCCGTGCAGGCCACCCCGGCCGGTGCGGCCGGCCCAGAGGCGCCG
>JAFGOK010000395.1 GCA_016926535.1 Micromonosporaceae bacterium
CAGCCGCATGGCGGCGATCAGCATGCCAGGGGTGATCTTGTCGCAGTTGGAAATGCACACCATGGCGTCGGCGCAGTGGGCATTCACCATGTACTCGACCGAGTCGGCGATCAGCTCCCGGCTGGGCAGCGAGTAGAGCATGCCGCCGTGCCCCATGGCGATGCCGTCGTCGATCGCGATGGTGTTGAACTCCTTCGCGACGCCTCCTGCTGCCGTGATGGCCTCCGCGACCAGGGAACCGATCTCTTTCAGGTGAACATGCCCCGGCACAAACTGGGTGAAGCTGTTGACGACCGCGATGATCGGCTTACCGAAGTCATCGTCGGTCATGCCGGTGGCCCGCCACAGCGCGCGGGCACCAGCCATGTTGCGACCATGCGTCGAGGTTTTTGACCGCAGTTCAGGCATGGAGTCGAGGATGCCACTCAGTTCCAGCGCCGTCACGGCGGCCGCCCCCCATTTCCACCACTCGGGATGAGCCGTGGTCGTTTCACTACTGATCATGTCCGAGGTGTCCACCAGGCGGGACACGGGTCACTGGGGTGCGCTCGCATTTGACTGGGGTGGTCGGATGCGTCACAGTGGTCAGCATGTTGTCGACCGAGGCTCATCGAGTACTTCTCACCTAGCGCGTTGGCCTGGTCGTCAACGCGCTAACCCCCGTGCTCCGCACGCGGGGTTTTTTGTTGCCTCGGCGACAGGACCCACCAGTGACCGCCAGGCAGCACTCGTTTCGGCCAGACGCCACGACCAGCCAGAAGTCATGATCAGCCAGAAGTCACCAGGACCGAGTACGAAGGCAGAATCGCGATGACGAGACCAACACCCGAAGTCCTCGCCCACCGAGCCTCCGCAGGCAGCGCCGGGCCCGGCGTGTCGCACGCGCCCTCCCCGCTCGCGGTGGCGCAGGTTGTCGCTCAGGCCAAGGCCGTGACCGAGCAGATGACCGGCGCGCAGTCCCTGGTCCGGTCGCTGGAGGCCCTGGGAGTCGAGGTCATTTTCGGCATTCCCGGCGGATCGCTCCTGCCGACGTACGACCCGCTGTTCGATTCTGAGAAGGTCCGTCATATCCTGGTGCGCCACGAGCAGGGGGCGGGCCACGCCGCGACTGGGTACGCCCAGGCCACCGGCAGGGTCGGGGTGTGTATGGCCACGTCTGGGCCGGGCGCGACGAACCTGGTGACGGCCCTGGCAGACGCCTACCTGGACTCGGTTCCCGTTGTCGCGATCACGGGACAGGTCGCGCGGCCGTTTATCGGGACGGACGCCTTCCAGGAGGCGGACATCTGCGGTATCACCCTTCCCGTCACGAAACACAACTTCCTGGTGCAGGATCCCAAGGACATCCCGCGGATTCTCGCCGAGGCGTTCCACATCGCGTCGACGGGCCGCCCCGGTCCGGTGCTCGTCGACCTGCCCAAGGACGTGCAGCAGGAGGTGACCACCTTCTGCTGGCCGCCCAGACTCGATCTGCCCGGGTACCGCCCGACCCTGCATCCGCACGGTAAGCAGATTCGCGAGGCCGCTCGGATGATCATCCGGGCGAAGCAGCCGGTGTTCTACATCGGAGGCGGTGTCATCAAGGCGGAGGCCAGTCCCTCACTGCGCCAGCTGGCGGAGCTGACCGGCATCCCCGTCGTCACCACCTTGATGGCTCGGGGAGCCTTCCCGGACTCGCACCGGCAGCACCTGGGCATGCCAGGCATGCACGGTACGGTGGCCGCGGTCTATGCCTTCCAGAAAGCAGACCTGCTCATCGTCCTCGGGGCGCGGTTCGACGACCGGGTGACCGGCAAGCTGTCCTCGTTCGCACCGAACGCCGAGGTCATTCACGCTGACATCGATCCGGCGGAGATCGGCAAGAACCGGCCCGTTGACGTGCCCATCGTCGGCGACGTCCGGCACGTGATCGACGAACTCATCGTCGCGATCGGGGCGGAGCACGGTCAGCGCCCATCGGACGCGGACTCGTCGGCCAGCCAGGCGGCCCGAGCAGACGACCGCCTTGCCAGGTGGTGGGAGCAACTCGATGACTTGCGTGAGCGCTACCCGCTGGGCTGGGAGGAGCCGCCGGACGGCACGCTGGCCCCCCAGTACGTCATCAAGAGAATCGGCGAGATCGCGGGGCCGGAGACGGTGTACGTCTCCGGAGTCGGCCAGCACCAGATGTGGTCCGCCCAGTTCATCTCGTACGAGAAGCCGCGGCGCTGGCTCAACTCCGGTGGTCTGGGCACGATGGGCTACGGCGTCCCCGCTGGGATGGGGGCGAAGGTCGGCTGCCCGGAAACCCCGGTCTGGATCATCGA
This sequence comes from Micromonosporaceae bacterium, assembly GCA_016926535.1. Lineage (GTDB taxonomy): Bacteria > Actinomycetota > Actinomycetes > Mycobacteriales > Micromonosporaceae > JABDRL01. The sequence continues at coordinate 2,307 of JAFGOK010000395.1, forward strand.
CGGTGACGGCTGCTTCCAGATGACCAACCAGGAGCTGGCAACGTGCGCCCTGGAGAACATCCCGGTCAAGGTCGCGGTGATCAATAATGGCAACCTCGGCATGGTTCGCCAGTGGCAGACCCTTTTCTACAACGAGCGGTACTCTCACACCAATCTGGGGACCCACAAGCACCGCATTCCCGACTTCGTCAAGCTCGCCGAGGCCTTCGGCTGCGTCGGACTGCGCTGCGAGACTGCCCAGGACGTTGACGCGACCATCGAAGCCGCCATGCAGATCAACGACAAGCCAGTCGTCGTCGATTTCGTCGTCGGGAAAGACGCGATGGTGTGGCCCATGGTCGCTGCTGGAACGAGCAACGATGAGATCATGTTTGCTCGTGGTATCCGGCCGATCTTCGACGCCGACGATGTCTGAGCCGACGATGTCTGACCGCTGGGTGACGAGGAAGGACAGCTGATGACCAAGCACACGCTCTCGGTACTGGTCGAGAACAAGCCGGGGGTCCTGGCGAGGGTCTCCGGCCTGTTCTCCCGTCGCGGGTTCAACATCACCTCACTGGCGGTCGGGGAAGCGGAACATCCGGACGTCTCCAGGATCACGCTGGTGTTCGACGCGGAGGAATCGCCGCTTGAGCAGGTGACGAAACAACTGAACAAGCTGGTCAACGTGCTCAAGATTGTCGAGCTCGATCCTTCGGCTTCGGTCCAGCGGGAGTTGCTGCTCGTCAAAGTCAGGGCGGACCGGGCCGTCCGATCGCAGGTGCTTGAAACATGCGGGGTGTTCCGGGCCCGGGTGATCGACGTCGCTCCGGACGCCCTGACGATCGAGGCGACGGGGGACGCCGAGAAGATCGACGCCCTGTTGCGGGATCTCGAACCGTTCGGCATCCGGGAGATGGTCCAGTCTGGGGTTGTCGCGCTCGGGCGGGGATCGCGGTCCATCACCAGTGGCCCGACGCTGCGTGCCGCGTCATGACAGCGGCCAGCCGGGATCCGGCAGCACACTACGCTGGCCCCGAAACAGAAACCGGGCAGCAAGGACAGACCGAGAACGAGAGGATTTCCATGTCCGTCGAGGTGTATTACGACGCAGACGCCGACCTGGCGGTGATCACTCAGCGCAAGGTCGCGGTGCTCGGGTACGGCAGCCAGGGCCACGCCCACGCGCTGTCGCTCCGCGATTCCGGGGTCGACGTGCGGGTCGGTCTTCCAGAAGGCTCCAAGAGCCGGCCAAAGGCCGAAGAGCAGGGACTGCGGGTCCTCACCCCCGCAGCGGCGGCCGCGGAGGCCGACGTGATCATGATTCTCGCGCCGGACACCGTTCAGCGGACGCTGTATGCCGAGGCGGTGGCGCCGAACCTTACTGCGGGCAAGGCCCTGTTCTTCGGCCACGGACTCAACATCCGGTACGGCCTGATCAAGCCTCCCGCCGAGGTCGACGTGGCGATGGTCGCGCCGAAGGGGCCCGGCCACCTGGTCCGCAGGCAGTTCGTCGAGGGTAAGGGCGTTCCGGTGCTCGTCGCCATCGAGCAGGACGCCAGCGGCGGTGCACTTGCCCTGGCGCTGGCCTACGCCAAGGCGATCGGTGGCACCCGGGCCGGGGCGATCCGGACCACCTTCAAGGAGGAGACGGAGACTGACCTGTTCGGTGAGCAGGCCGTGCTGTGTGGCGGGGCATCCGCCCTGGTCCAGACCGGATTCGAGGTGCTGACCGAGGCCGGGTACGCCCCGGAGATCGCCTACTTCGAGTGCCTGCACGAGCTCAAGCTCATCGTCGACCTCATGTACGAGGGCGGCATCGCCAGGATGCGCTACAGCGTCTCCGA
>JAFGOK010000396.1 GCA_016926535.1 Micromonosporaceae bacterium
GACCCATTCACCACCCGCGACGCCGTCCCCCGCCCCACCCCAGCCAACGCAGCAACCTCATCCAACGTCGGACGACCAGAAGACCGCCGTCGTTGCTGCAGCGTTCCGTCCTCCCCGCATCTGGGATTCGGATTCAGCGTTGTCACGCTCTGACAGCCCCTTCCATACCTCCACCAACCACCCGTTCCCCCGGATCTCGGGCCCTGCGGTGTGCCGCCGCAGTCAGCCGACAGCGGGGACGGCCCCTCGGCCGTCCCCGCTGTCGGTACTGAGGTTCAGCGTGCCGCTCACCGCTCGGTGACCTATCGCTCACCGCCCGATGCCGCGCCGCGACGAACCGCCGTCCTGCGACTCGGGCGTACCTACTTACCCGCGTTCGTGCCGTTCTTGACCGCGTCCTGCCATGCTTGTTCAGACTGTCGTTCCCCCCGTTCGATACTCCGTAGTGCGCTTTCGACCTGGTCCCGGACGGCCTGATTCTTTGGGCCGAGATAGACGGCCTTCAACGCGGTCGCACCAGCCGCAAAGATCTCGCCGGTCGGCGCATTGTTGAAATAGTCGTTCCGGAAGCTCAGGATGGCCGGATCCTGCAATGCCCTGGGGTTCGACGGCAGGTTCCCGAGTTTGTTGAACGCTTCGATCTGGCCTTCAGCGCTGGTCAGAAACTGCACGAGCTCTGCGGCCTCTTTGGGGTGTTTGCTCTGTTTCGGCACGGCGAGGAACGAGCCACCCCAGTTCCCGCCGGTGCCAGGTGCCTTCGCGACATCCCACTTCCCCGCAGCGGCGTTCCCTGACTGCGCCTTGATGATGCCGGTCATCCAGGCTGGGCAGGCGATCGTCGCGAACTGCCGCTGCTTGAAGCCGGCATTCCAGGCATCTGAATTGGACTGTAGGCCTGCGGAGAGCCCGCTACCGATCATCTCGACCGTCAGCTCCCAGGCCCGCCGAATGTCCGGGTTGTACTCCAAGACCAGCTTGTTGTTCGAGTCGAAATAGGTGTACCCGGTCCCGGCGCCGGCGATCTGCATCAGCACGACGTTGTAGAAGTTCGATGCGGCGTCGACGAACTTCACCGACTTCTCAGCCTCGGCGAACGCCTTCCCCGTCTCGACGAATTTCTCCCAGGTCGGCCAGAGCCCGCCGACGGCCTCCCGGTCGCTGGGCAGCTTGGCCTTGGCGAACAGATCCCTGCGGTAGCAGATCGCCATGGAACCGATGTCGGTCCCCAACCCCATCAGCTGCTTGCCGTCGGCGGTCTGCCCCTGCTTCCACTTCCACGGGAGGAAGCTCTGCTCCAGGGTGCCGGCGCCATAGTCGAACAGGTTGACGAACTGCTCCGCCTGCGCCTTGAACTGAACGATGGTGCCCTCTTCCAGGGCGACGACGTCTCCGGCCCCCTTGCCAGAGGAGATCCACTCGGTCAGCCGGCTGTTGTAGTCGTTGAGCGCGAAGCCCTTCCCGCGCTCCTCGATTTTGACATTCGGATGTAGCTGGGTGAACCGCTCATACAGGCTCTCGTAGCCAAACCCCTGATCGCCGAACACATCGACCACCAGCTTGATCGTTTCAGGGGTATCCTCGTCCGAATCGTCACCGCACGCCGAAACCGACGCGAGAATCGCGAAGGCTGCGATGGCAGCCACCGCTGCGTCACGGCGGCGCGTACTCAGGCCCATCCTGGTGACCCCTCTCAGGTCCTTGGTTGTGGCGGGGTGTCAACCCCGGTTGTCCTCACCGCCGCGTGGGCCAACGGTGGTGCGGATGCGCCAGGAACCACAACTCCCCGTGTGGCATGCACCACCCGGGAGCGCTCCCATGCAGCGTGCCCGCACGGCGATCAGGTGTCAATAGCGCTATGGGAGCGTTCCCATCTCGTTACGACCATCCCTCGTACACGTGTCCATACACTGAGCAATCAGCCCACTGAGCTGTCCGCCATCATTCGTCCAGCGTCTCACCGCCGACCTCAACGACATCAGTACCTCACTCGATCAGCAGGCCTGGCTCATCCGTTCAGCACATCAGTGCAACCTTCAGGGAGCGATCGACCAGTCGGCCACTTCCAGTGCCAATCCGACCGATCAGGCACGTCTCGCTGTTCTCGCCTCCGCGAGCCGCAGCCGGACCCACCCGTGATGGAATGCGCCCATGGACCGACTCTGGCCAGTAACGGACCGGTATTCCGTCTCTGACGAGGAACTACTCCACCTGTACCCGCGTCAGGATGCCGGGCGGCCGTGGCTGCGGGTCAACGCGGTGATGAGCCTCGACGGGGCGGCAGCTGTCAACGGCCGCTCGACCGCGCTGTCGGGAACTGCGGACAAGCGGGTGTTCTCCCTGCTGCGGGCAACCTGCGACGCCCTCCTCGTCGGCGCGGGCACGGCCAGGGACGAGGAGTACGGCCCGCTCGACCTCGGGGAACGCCGGCGCGCCCTGCGGCGCGCCCTCAACCTGGCCGACCACCCGCCGCTGGTCCTGCTCTCCCGAACCCTTGCCCTCGATCCCCGGCATCCGATGCTCGCGGCGGCCCCGGTGCGCCCGATCGTGTTCACTCCAGCCTCGTCCCCACCCAGCCGCCGCGCCGAACTCGCAGCGGTCGCGGACGTCATCGTCACTGGCGAAACAGCGGTCGATCTACCTGTGGCCATCACGGCGCTGCACGAGCGGGGACTGGACAACATCCTCTGCGAGGGCGGTCCTCAGGTACTCGGGTCGCTGATCGGGGCTGGCCTGGTTGACGAGGCCTGCGTGACGATCGCGCCACTGCTCGTCGGCCCCGGGCCAGGTCGCCTGAGCGCCAGCGATCCGGCCGGTGGCCCAACGCCGGGACCACTCGGCCCCGAACTGCCCGGCCTCGGACGATCCGGCCCAGGGCTACCTGGCCTCGGACGTTCCGGCCCAGGGCTACCCGCGTCGCTGACCCTGCGCCATGTTCTGACCGAGCACGATGTTCTCCTGCTGCGATACGCCCGTGACACGGGGTCATGAATCCTGTCCACAGCAATATCCACAACCCTGTGGATGAAGATCTCCGCCGGATGGATCACCAGGCCTGAACCGCGAGATGTCACCCGAAGCGTGGCGGCGCTCGGCAATGTCAGGGCGGTGCGGCACGATAACTTGTCATGGCACACCCCATGGACGCAGCACATCACGTGGACGCAGCACATCCCATGGGCCTGCCCGCTGCGGGGGCAGAGGCTGCAAGCCCCGGCCAGCCCGTCGGTCGGGTTCTCGGGACGGCAGACGCGACCCCGCTGCAGTTCTGGGTCGCGGTCTCCCCCGGGTCCTATCTCCAGCTCGACGACGTCGTCATCACCGAGCGAGAGCTGCCGGGCTCCGGGCCGGTCGCCGTCGCCGGAGTCGTGACAGCGGTCCGGGCCCGCCACGAGGGCGCGGTCTTCGACTCCGACGTCTTCGCCATCGCCGAGGGGACGCTGCCCGCGCAGGTCCAGGAGGCCGCGGAGATCACCACGACCAGGGTCCAGCCAGAGGTGTACGTCCCCCCAGCCCCCGGAGCGATCGCGTACCGAGCCGAGGGCGAGGCCAGGGCTGGTGCGCTGTACTTCGACCGGATGCGGGCCAAGGTCCCGATCGGGTTCGGCCGGGACGGCAACGCGATGTTCCTCAACGCCGAGTTCCTCGACGGATCGCGAGGGGCGCACGTGTCCATCTCCGGTATCTCCGGGGTCGCCACCAAGACCAGCTTCGCGACGTTCCTGCTGTACTCCCTGTTCCGGTGCGGAGTGCTGGGCGGAGAAGCCGCGAACACCCGAGCGCTGATCTTCAACGTCAAGGGAGAGGACCTCCTCTTTCTCGACCATGTCAACACCCGCCTGGACGAGGCGACGACCGAGGCCTACGCCCGGCTCGGCCTGGCTGCCGGCCCGTTTCCCGACGTTCGCGTGCACGCCCCTCCGAGACTTGACGACCCCAGCGGCACCCCGGACGTCAGCAGCCGGCTGACCGGGGTCGACGCCTTCTACTGGACGCTGGCGGAGTTCTGCGCCGACCGCCTGCTGCCGTATGTCTTCGCCGACGCCGACGACGAGCGCCAGCAGTACACGATGGTGGTCCACTCGGTGACCGCCCGGCTGGCGAGGACGGCGATCGCGGCTGAGGGAGGCGTCGTCGTTGAGGGGCAGCGGTTTGGCTCCTACCCGGATCTCGTCGACTTCCTCGTCGAGCAGCTCAGCGACGACGAGACCCGGGCGGTGTGGGCCGGAAACGCCGTCGGCCTCGGCACGGTCAACGCCTTCGCCCGGCGGCTGATCGCCAGCAAGAAGGACCTGTCCCGGCTGATCCGGGGCGATCTGGCCTCCCGCAAGCCCCACCAGATCAACACTGCGGAGAGCGGCCAGGTCACGGTCGTCGACCTGCACAACCTGCCGGACCGCGCCCAGCGTTTCGTCGTCGGGGTCACCCTGCGCACCGAGTTCGAGCGCAAGGAGAGGTCAGGGACGGCCAGGCCGCTGCTGTTCGTCGTCCTTGACGAGCTCAACAAGTACGCCCCGAGGGAGGGCACCTCGCCAATCAAGGAGGTACTCCTCGACATCGCGGAACGGGGACGATCGCTCGGGGTGGTCCTGATCGGCGCGCAGCAGACGGCCAGCGAGGTCGAGCGGCGCATCGTCGCCAACTCAGCGGTCAGGGTGGTCGGCCGGTTGGACCCGGCCGAGGCCTCCCGGCCAGAGTACGGGTTCCTGCCACCGGCCCAGCGCCAGCGGGCATTGCTGGCCAAGCCCGGCACCATGTTCGTCTCGCAGCCGGAGATCCCGGTGCCGCTGTGCATCGAGTTCCCGTTCCCGTCGTGGGCGACCCGGCCCGCGGAGGCAGGGGCGCCTCCGGCCTCGTCCCGACGTTCCGTCGTCCAGCGCGTCGATCCGTTCGCCGTGGTCGGGGCAGGGCTGAGGGGTCTTTCCGACGATGACATCCCGTTCTGAGACCAGGCGTGCCGGGACCAGGAACACGGTGAAAACGTGAGAATCCTGCATACATCAGATTGGCATGTCGGGAAGGTGCTCAAGGGGTGCTCCCGAACCCCCGACCAGATCGACGCTCTGGCCGCGGTGGTGGCCGTCGCCCGTGACCAGCGGCCCGACCTGATCATCATCGCTGGGGATCTCTACGACTCCGCCAGCCCGACCGCCGATGCGACCCGCGTCGTCACCCGCGCCCTCTCCGCCCTGCGCGCGACCGGCGCAAGCGTGGTCGCGATCAGCGGCAACCACGACAACGGTCCTGCCCTCGACGCATTGCGGCCATGGGCGCAGGCGGCTGGCATCACGCTGCGCGGGACGCCCCGGGCTGCCGAGGATCTCATTCTGCGGGGCACCACGGCCGAGGGGGAGCCCTGGCGGCTCGCAGCGCTCCCCTTCGTCTCCCAGCGGTACGCGGTCCGCGCGGCCGAGATGTTCGAGCTCAGCGCCGCCGAAGCCAGCCAGACCCATGCCGACCACATCGGGCGGCTCATTGCCCGGCTCTGCGAGGTCCCCGAGAAGGGCGCGGCAGAGCAGGTCGACCTCGTCGCGGCCCACCTGACCGTCGTCGGCGGTCGGCTGGGCGGCGGTGAGCGCGAGGCGCACACGGTCTGCGCCTACGCGGTCCCAGCGACGGTGTTCCCGACCAGCGCCCACTATGTCGCCCTCGGCCATCTCCACCGCGCGCAGCCAGTCGCCGGCCCATGCCCGATCCGCTACAGCGGCGGCCCGCTCGCTGTGGATTTCGGAGAGAGCACCACGACGACCTCGGTGTCGATCGTCGAGGTCACTGCCCGGACGGCGGCTCGGGTCACCGAGATTCCCATCCTGGCCGGCCGGCCGCTGCGCACCGTCCGGGGCACGCTGGAGCAGCTCAGGGAGATCGACCCAGCCGACGCCCTGCTCCGGGTCATGGTGGCGGAGCCGCCCCGGGCCGGGCTACGGGAGGCCGTCCAGGAGTTGCTGCCCCAGGCCCTTGAAGTCCGGATCGACCCGGCGGTGCTGCCCGATTCAGCGACCGGGAGGGCCAGCGCCGCGGGCCGGATCGGCAGGGGCCCTGGGGAGCTCTTCGCCGACTATCTCGCGCACCTCGGTCACGAGGACGAAGCGACCCTCGCCCTCTTCCACCGGCTGCACGACGAGGCAGCCCGCTCCTGATCGTCCCGCCGCCCCTGTGAGGAGGATGCCTGGTGCGACCCCTGCGGCTCGACCTCGCTGGCTTCGCCGTGTTCCGGGAGCCGACGACCCTCGACTTCACGGACGCTGACTTCTTCGCCCTGGTCGGGCCGACCGGCTCTGGCAAGTCGACCGTGCTCGACGCGATCTGCTTCGCCCTGTACGGCACCGTGCCCCGGTGGGGCGACCGCCGGGCGATCGGCAACGCGCTCGCGCCATCGGCGACCGAGGCCAGGGTCCGGCTCTGCTTCGAGTCCGCCAACACCCGCTACGTCGTGACCAGGGTCGTCCGCCGGGACGGCAAGGGTGCGGTGGCCACCAAACACGCCGGCCTGGAGGCCCTTCCCAGCGGCTTCGATCTGGCCAGCCTCGACCTGGCAGGTCAGGGCGCAGGCCTGCCCGCGCAGGAACTCGGCGAGGTCCTCGCTGGGACTCCGGCGGAGCTGGAGGCCGCGGTCAGCGCGGTCGTCGGACTGCCGTACGAGCAGTTCACCAAGTGCGTCGTGCTGCCGCAGGGGGACTTCGCCGCCTTCCTCCACGCCAAGCCGGCCGAACGCCAGCGCATCCTGGTCAATCTGCTGGGCCTCGACGTGTACGGCAAGATCCGGGAACGAGCCAATGTCGCGGCGGCAGCAGCCGAGGCCAAAGCCGCCGTCGCGAGCAGCCTGCTCGATTCCCTGGCTGATGCCGGAGACGCGGCGATCGAGGCCGCGGAGCGAAGAGTGGCGGTCATCGCGGAGCTCGTCACCGCCGTCGACTCGATCATGCCCGAGCTCGCTGCCACGAAGAGCGCGGCGACCGAGGCAGCGGCACAACTGTCCACCATCGAGGGCGAGCTGTCGATGCTTGCCAGCCTGCGCCCGCCGAAGGACGTCCCGGCTGTCACGGCCGCGGTCACCCAGACCAGGTCTGCCCTGGCCGAGGCATCGGAGCTGGTCACCCTCGCAGAGGAGCGCGAGGAGAAACTCCGGGCAGAGCTGGC
>JAFGOK010000397.1 GCA_016926535.1 Micromonosporaceae bacterium
GGACCAGGCTCACGCCATGCCCGCCCTTCGCGAGGCGTAGAGATCGGCAAGGAACTCGTCAAGCTCTTCATCCGACTCGAAGGCCCCAGGTCGAGCCATGGCCGCAGGTGAAGCGACCGGACCGACACCCTGACGGCGGGCAAGTTCCTCTGCCGGAACGTGTTCCGTGGCAGGTGGCCACATGGGCAAACGCTCCGCGCTGCTCGATGTCATCGTGCACCTCCACCGATCGGCTTGCCCCATCATCCCACTTCTCTCGCCGACCCACAGACCCGTCCGCCCCCAGATGGGAAGGTGATCTCGGGCCATTATCGGGCCATTGACCCAGGACATCCGAGGTCACTCCAGGCCACTCGGGCCCCGCCCTGAGCTGCACCGACACCGCACTACCAGGGGACCTTGACTGATTCCCAAGCTGACAGTGCGAGTTCGGTTCTCGTCACCCGCTCCACAGAAAAGGCCCTGGCCAGGACACACGTCCCAACCAGGGCTTTCCCACTTGTCGTCGTCGCTAGCGTCCGGCTCTCAGTTCCGCAGTGCTGATCGCCAGACCGGAGCGTTCGAGCCGTTCCAGCACGTCGTCCACGCTCCCGGGTGGGTGCCGCCAGGAGTCGGCAATCTGCTGAATCGCGGCATACACCGCGCTTCGGTCTAGGCTGATCTGGTCACGAATGAACTGGTCAGGTGATTTGGGATCGATATCCCAGGCACGCAGCTCATCCACGGGAAAGTGACGCAAGTTGGAAGTCACGATCACCTGCGCTCGCGCCCGGATTGCCGCCGCCAGCACATGCCGGTCATCTGGGTCGGGCAGTCTCAGCGCATCGATCAGCGGTTCATATCCTATGACCTTCCAGTCACGCACGGCCGTCCCCATCAGCATCCGAGTGCGTTCGAGCCGCTCCGGATCGAGATCTGGACGATGCTTGCGCAATGAGTCGAACACCTCGTCAAGAATCTGCTCAGTCCACTTCGCCTGCACAAGACCTGACTGAGCAATCCTGATCAGAAGATCACGAAGCGTATTCGGATACAGCACACTCGCGTCGTACAGCACGACGAAGCCCATGAGATCAGCTCAGATCCATGTCCTGTGACAAGACCGCCAGTTCATCAGCAGCCCCTCGTCGCCGCGCATCGTCGCGGTGTTTGTAGTCCATCAACGATCCGGCGAGAACGCGTCGGTGCGTCCCGACCTTCCGAAACTCGATCTCACCCGCATCCAACAGGCCGATGAGGAACGGTCGCGATACGTTCAACATGTCTGCTGCTTGCTGGGTCGTCAGTTCAGCATGTGCGGGAACCACCGAGACGCCGTGTCCATTGGCCATATGCGCAAGGATGCGGGCGAGCAACTCGACAGCGCCGCGAGGCACGACGAGCTCCGCATCATGGCCCTCGTCAACCAACCGCACGGTGGCCGAACTGTCATGATGCGTGCGCAGGTACGCCTGGATCTGACTGAGCGCTTGAGAAGCCTCTGCTGCGGCATGGTCGTCTGGAGTGATCGGTCGAATCGCCGTAGATACCATCATTCCTCCTCTCTCCATTCGCATTATCCGCAACAGTCGAAGCAAACGCAACACCCTGCAGAAGTCCAACAAGATCAGCCCAGATGCGAACGCCACCGGTCTGACGCGAGCCGGTCGACCACCCGCCCAGACAGCGACACCCCTTCCAGATCATCACAGTCTGCTCTCCCGGGCCATTAGCGGGCCATTAGCCCAGGACATCCCAGGTCACTCCAGGCCACTCGGGCCCCGCCCTGAGCTGCACCGGCGCCCCGCCACCAGGGGATCATGTCTGATTCCCAAGCTGACAGTGCGAGTTCGATTCTCGTCACCCGCTCCAAACGAAAGACCAGGTCAGGGATGGTGCCCGACCTGGTCTCCATCTATATGGGTCATTTCTTTCGCTTGGTGTGCCCGTTGCGTGCCCGATCCCGTTCCTTGGTGATGCGCCGGCTGAGCGCGTCGGCGATGCTCTTGTCCTGCTCGTGGGCAGTGTGCTGGTAGATCCGTGCCGCTCTGGTTGAGGCATGGCCCATGCGCGCCATCAGGTCAGCCAGGCTCGCGCCGGTATGCGAGGCGAGGGTGTTTCCGGTGTGCCGAAGATCGTGGAAGTGAAAGCCCGATAGCCCGACTTCGGCGACTGACTTGGTCCAGTTCGCGGTGCGCTGGAAGTTGGAGCGCCGAAGCATGCCGCCCTTGGCGAGACCCCGACCCAGTGCGCGATCCGGGAGTGCCGCGAGGAAACCGGGGTGACGGCCCAGGTGACGGGGTTTCTCGGGGTGTACTCCGATCCGGCCCACATCGTCGAGTACACCGATGGCGAGGTTCGCCAGGAGTACGAGGTCACACTGATTGGTGAGCCCGTCAGCGGCGAGCCGACCGAGAATGACGAGGCGTCGGAGGTCCGATGGACTTCGGTACACGAGCTTGACCGGCTGGATATGCACCCGACCATGCGCCGCCAGATCGATCACTACCTGAGCGGGGAGTATCCGCACATCGACTGACGCTACGGTCAGGTCAGTTCGACGAGCCGTGCCTCAACTCGATCAGCGGCTGCCATGAGCGTCGGCTCGGCGGCAGCCCAGAACCGGGTCACGAGGTGATCCGGCCCGTAGCGAACACGGATTTCGGCAAGCCTCGCTGGGACCGTCATGGGCTCTCCGGCCGGTCCGGTCGTCATGTCGGCATACCAAAGCATGTCCGCGACCAGCGATTCTTCCCGCTCGAACTCGCTGTCCAGCACATCGGCGAGCCCGCGTTCCCGAGCCTCGAAGATGGCACACGAGTGATGAGCCACCAACGCGGCAATCCTCGGATCGATGTTGCGTGACCGAAGCCAACGGGCACCGTCCAGCGGGTGAAATCCTGTGTCCACAGCACCAGGCGCGTAGCCGATATCGTGCACCCAGGCGGCTGCGACCAGGGCCTCTGTGTCGTCTGGGCCGATCAGCTCAGCAAGCCGCCGAGCCTTGTTCGCAACAGCCTGAACATGCGACCAGCGGGTTGGAAGCGGATCGGCCAGCAGTTGTCGAGCCCAGTTTGAGTATTGATCTACCGATCATCACCCTTTCGATAGGGTTTCAGGCTAGTTCGGCAACTGCTCGACGTCGACGTCGATCACCAGCCCTGAATAGGCGCCAGCGTCGGTGGTGACAATCGGGTAGCCGGTGGCACTCGATTCGTAGGCCGCATGCGCCACCTCGATCGGAACCGGACGGACCACGCTGGCCATCAAATAGGCGACGGCAGGAGCGATGGTCTGAGTCAACGCGGTCACGGTGATCTCGGGTGGATCGAGTTCCCATGCCTCGATATGTCCGGTGGCACAAGCCATGACCAGGGCAGTCGAAGGAACCACGATCGGCCGATCACTGCGGGAGTACACCCGGATGATCGTGCGCACATAGATGCTCGCTTTGGCGGTCCGCAGAGCGCCAGCGTCAAGGATGACGCCGGGGACGTCTGGTCTCACGCGGCGATACCCCGACTATGGGACTGGCTCTCGGTGTACCGCTGATCCGTCCGGGCGATCAGACCAGCAACCCACTCTTCAGCCTGCCGGGTCTGTTCTGTATCCGGCTGGCCTGCTTCGTCCTCCCACTGCTGCATAACGTCAGCGAGACTCAGTCGTGCTTCGCCGGCGCCAGCCGCAGCGGCAACATAGGCCGAGACCGAACGGGCACGGCCAGCAGCCACAGCCGCTTCGGCGGCCTCGATCAACGCCTCTGGCAGACTCAACGTGATCTTCCTCGTGGTCATACCTTTACCCTACCGCCAGCCGGGCGGGAATGACCAGGTCCAGGCCGGGCTGCCGGCCGCGTCTGGCCAGAGCGCGCACGGGGCAGCACCGCGCGGCCAGCACCGTCGGCGCCTCACCCACCGACCAGGCTGGGCTTACTACATGCCTCCGGCGGGGATCTCGGGCATCAGGGATGGCCGTGGGGCGGGTTGCGGTCCGTGGTGGTCGGGCAGCCATCCCGCCCACCGACGACCCGGGCGGAGCCGAGCAGACCGGCGCCTAGGGCGCCAGCGCCCGCCAATCGGTCACGGTCCGTACGTTGTGGCGCCCCGGACACCGGCCCGCTCCACCAAGGTGCGGGTCGACGGCGGACGGGATGGCAGGTGGTTGAGGTGACGTTTCACATCAGACAGGCCCGAACGTCACTGGAATGGCCAGAAACCAACCGGGCAATTCGCGCCACCGAGACGGCCGAGTGAAGCACGGCGGGTCGCCAGCAGTGAAGTACAGCAACTGGGGCAACCACGAGGTACCTCACCAATCCACCGCAGACCCTCTGACCTGACACGAGAATGCGGTGACCACCGATGGGTTTGACCTGGTCAGGCGGCCTGTCCGATCGGGTCGAACCGGATGGTCATCCCGA
>JAFGOK010000061.1 GCA_016926535.1 Micromonosporaceae bacterium
CGTCGCAGAGCACGCGTAGTTGGAGTTGCCCATGGTGAAGAAGACCTTGCCGCTGGTCCGGGCGGTCGGCTCCCAGTACGAGTAGTTCGGGTTGTGCGCTGCCGGGACCGGGGTGCTGGCGACAGTGCCCTCCCTCGGTGCCACGCTTCTGACTGGCCCGTCCTGCGGACTCTTGGCACTGCCTGCGGAGCCCCCCTGCGCCGCTCGCGCGGCCTGGGCCTGGGTATACGCAGCGACCGCCGCGCGGTAGGCCGCAGACTCCTCAATTGGTATGGCGGCCCGCATCCGGTCGGGTGTCCAGAATGCCTCCACGGCCTGGGCCGGCGTGGCGTGTGCCCCGAAGGTCGCTGCTCCTGCCTTCCACGCCTGTCGTGTGACGGATGGTTTGCCGTGCACGTCGTCCGGGCTGGCTGCGGCAGCCGGTTGGACGAGGAACAGCGGTGAGGCGGCGACCAGGGCCGTCACGAAAGCGGCTGTGCCCTTGGCCGCCCTCGTCCAGATTCGCGTTGGTGAATGTGCCATGCTCATGGCCATCCTTTCGGGATCGCCCCCAGAACCGACTGAGTGCTGTTCCTGGAGGCTGACGTACTGTGACCCGGCTACTGTCCGTGCTGGGCTGTCCGCCAGCCCAGGAACATCGGTCCCGGGCCACGGCCGGTTTTGCCGCGGGCCAGGGACATATGTCCCGCGCTGATGTCCCGCGCTGATGTCCGGCACAGCACAGGCCCGTCGCTTGGAGCACGGGCTCACCTGCGGCGGCCGGACCGGTCAGATGGAGTCGTGGAGCGCCTCAGGCCTCAGCTATGTGGTCGACACTCGATCGGGTGATGCTGGGCGCCTGGCACAGATAGGGGATTCATGTCCCGGCAATACTCTTATCGTCTTCAGTAGACCGTTCAACACGAACTGGGAGTGGAGCTATGGACGAGATTTACCTTGACACTGACGGCGATGGCAGCGTTGACGCGGTGGGTCTGGACACCGATGGCGACGGCTACATTGACACGGTGGGTCTGGACACCGATGGCGACGGCTACGTTGATGTGGTGGGTTTTGATACCGATGGCGACGGCTACCTCGATACCACAGCCAACACCACCGACAGCTACTCGGACCTGTGAGCGTCCCGCCAATGTGAGGTAACGCCCTGGCTCCCGCCCGGGGTTCTGTCCGGACCCCGGGGGGCGCCGTTGTCCACGGCATTCACCCAGCAGTTTCGAGCAAGACGCCGAATCTCCATATCTCAATAGCGGTCGTACCCCAAACAGGTGACATTTGGCCTATGAGGACGATGGGAGAGCTAGCGTGAGTTCCCCGCCGACAACTGAAGGGGATGCGATGCCGGACTGGTACCTCGGGGTCGATCTGGGTACGAGTTACTCCGCAGCGGCGTTCGCCGTTGACAACCGCGTCGAAATCCTTGAAGTCGGCAGAGAACGACGAATCCCCTCGACTGTCCTGCTGGACGACAGCAGCGGCCTCATCGCAGGTACGCTGGCCCAGCGTCTGACCGGACGGTCACCAGAACGCGCTGAACGCAATCCGAAACGCTACATCGGCAAGGGGCCCATGCTGCTCGGCGGCACCCCGGTGGCGGCTCGCGACGCGATGGCGGCACTCCTTGATCTCTTTGTCGCCGAGGGCCGTACCCGGTTCGACGGTGCACTTCCGGCAGCGGTCGTGCTGACCCATCCAGTCGCATGGGATCGGCGCCGCCAGGAGGAATTGCGGGTCGCGGCCCAGATGGTCACGCCCCAGGCAGCAATCCACCTGGTTGAGGAGCCAGTCGCAGCCGCGGTCCACTACGCATCGAGCAGAGGGCTGGGAGACAAAGGCCATGTTGCCGTCTACGACCTCGGCGGAGGCACGTTTGACAGCGCCGTGCTCGCCGCGGGTGGTTCGGTCTTCCGGGTCATCGGCCAGCCGGGCGGGGATGACGACATCGGCGGGGAGTCATTCGACGAGCGCGTGTACGAACATTTCGGAGCCCAGTTGGCCAAGCGGGCAGCCGACTGGTGGGAGATGGTGACGACCAGTTCGGAGCGACGGTGGATGGCGGCTGCCGCGGATCTTCTCACCGAGGCGAGGGCCGCGAAGGAGACGCTTTCGGAATACGAGACCGCCAGCCAGTACGTCTCCGGGGCCGACATCGATGTCGACATCACCAGGGCACAACTGGAGGGTCTGATCGGCGAGGATGTGGTTCGCACGGCCGATATCCTCGATGAGACCGTTCGCAGGTCCGGGGCGGCCGCCAGTGACCTGACCGGCATCTTCCTCACCGGTGGCGCGAGCAGGATGCCGATGGTCCGCAGCACGCTTTAGGCTCGGCACGGTGACCTGGTGAGGACCTGGGATGACCCCAAGACCGTGGTGGCCCTGGGCGCGGCGAGAATGGCGCAGTCCCAGATGGTGCGGTCCCAGACGGCGCAAGCCCGTCATGCGGCTGCCGCAGCAGGCGTGCCACGGCCGGCGGCACCACCCGCGAGGCGCTCCGCTGGGGTGGCTCAGCCGGCGCCGGGCGGGGTCGTGATCAGCGGTGGGTCAACGATTCGGCTGGAAGGGGTCTTCGAGGCGCACGCCAGCGCTGTCGGGGTCTACGCGTTGGGGAAGTCAGCGTCCGGACCAGGCCATACGATCTACCGGATCGACCGCGAGACGCTGCGTCCTGACCGGGAGCTGCAGTTGCGGTTCGTGTCGTCCTGGGAGGTCTCAGACGAGGGCCTGCTGGTGGTCGATCGTTGCGGGCTTTCGACGACCATGCTGACCCTCAGCCCTGAACTGGTGATCCGATCGAGCAGGACCCTGGCGACGAAGAGCGAGCCGAGGCTGGTCGTTGACGGAAGGATCGGCTGGGCATTCTATCGACCCAGCACGGCCAGCCGGGTTGACAACTCCATTGGGCTGCCATGGGGAGAGGTCGGGTCGCTCGCTTGTATCGAGACCGATCTGACCAGCGTGTTCTCGCACGACCTCAGCCCGGTCAACCTGCGGTACTCAGCAGTGTGGTTCGTCAACGAGGACAACCGTACTCACCGGCTGATCGATCAGGAGAGCCCCGCGGGATCAATGCCGATGCGCGCGGTCGGCAAGCCCGGCTGCGTGGTCGTGCTCGGGCAGTACTCGAGCAAGGCGCCGTTCGGGGCAACCTCGGCCAGGCCTCGCGGGCTGGCGGGAGGGCGGCACCGGAACGTCGCACCGTATCAGGTGATCTGTCGCATCGAACCAGGTGACGGGGTGCGGTGGTCCGAGCCCCGCACCGAGTCCTGGGTCCATCAGGCGGTGTTCCACGACGAGGACTGGTACCTCGCGACAACGTCGGGCCTTGAGATTGGCCGCCTGCAGGGCCCGACGAAGCTCCTGGTGGCCCGGCCTCGCGCCGGAGCGTTGCGGTGGTTTCCGGCTGGCAAGACTCTGTATGCCGTCGGGATGGAGCAGACCGTACCGTCCCGGGGCCTGTGGGTAGCCGTCCTGGTAGAGGGAGAACTGCGGACGCTGCTTCGGGAGCCGAAGGCGGGGCTGCTCGGCCATCTCACCTCGGTCTACCGCACCGAACGGCCAAGAATTGTCGTCGACGGTCACGATCTGCTCATCGGGGTGTCCAGAGAGGACGGCAACTCGTCGCGGGTTCTGCGGGTGACCAGGGATTCGGTGACCGAGGTCCATGCGGCGCAGGGATGGCTGGAACCAATCGCCCAGCTGGAGTCCGGCCTGCTGTGCCTGCACGATGCGACGACGAGACCGGGGACGTCCCGCATCAACGCAGGATCGATCGTGACGGCGGCCTCGCGGTAGCCATCCGCCTGGCGCCCGGGGGCACCCGCTCCGGCAGCCCGGCTGATCAGAGGCGGCTGCCAGGGGTGTCCATCATGGTTTCGATCGTCGCGTCGAGGTCCGCGCCTCGGAAACGAAGGGTGGCGATGGTTTCCAGCCGGCGCTCGGCATCAGCTGCGGTCTCCGCCCGCTTGGTGGTATCTCGCGCGGCGATCCCAGACAGCTCCGCCTTGCGGCGCTCGTGCTCTCGGCGCTGCCTCGCCAGGGTCTCGTCAACGCGCTGTTCCGCCTCGATCCGCCACTCTGCGGCCAGGCGCTCCAGCGCGGCGGCAATCTCGGCGGTGGACCGGGTGAACACCTCCGCCAGGGATTGGCGTATCCCCGCCTGATCGCGTCCTGCCTGCTCCCACTGGCGCCGGCGCACCGCGAATCCGGCCGCGACCGCGGGACCCACGACCAGCGCGATCGGGCCTGCCACCGATCCGAGAGCGGAGAGTGCCAGGTTGAGCACATTCGCCAGGCTTGCGGCCATGGTGATTCCCGGGACCCCCTCCCGGACGAGGTCGAAGCGGCGGCCGGCCGGCGGTTCCAGCGCGGTGAGGCGTTCACCCACGTCGAACGGCAGGCTCATGGCGGTCAGTTCGAGATCGATGGGATCAAGGCCCATCGTGTCGAGCAGGCGGGTCAACCGCTCGGCGGTCCGCGTGTGGACCTCGCAGAGCAGGTCGACCCAGGCGGCCTCCAAGGACCGCTCCATACTGTCCGGCAGATCCGTCAAGAAACAATCGATCTTCTTGCGGCTGGTCAGCCCGGCGATCGCCTGGTCGTATGGACGACGGATCTCCGATAGACGATCACGGACCAGCGCACCGATCTCCCGGCCGACAAAGTGCTGCTCAACGGTGAACCTCCGGCGCTGGCGCGCCTTCTTCGACAATTCAGCCAGCGTCGCCTCGACCTCGGCCAGCCGATCACGGATTCCGCCCTCTCCTCGCGCCGCGGCAGCCATTCGATCTTGCTCCGCGAGCGTGAGCGAATCGAGCACCCGGCGGGTGCACGCGAGGACCCTGGCGCACCGCGCCTCCTCCTTGCCGCTGGCACAGGCCGCGAGGTGGGCGACGAGGCTGGGCATGCCACTGCGTGCCCACAAGGCCTTCGCACGGTCGCTCCTGCCAGCGACCTGGCGCAGAGCGGAGGCTTCGGCGAGCCTGGAACTGACAGGGATCCACGGCGCCGTCAGCAGCCTGCGGTAACGCGTCTCCCTCGTGGAGCCATCGGGTAGGTGGGCGATGAACGCGGCGAGCCTTCGCTGGTTTTCCGTGACGAGTTCCCGCCAGGCCACGGAGTCTTCGACCTTGGTCATGACGAATGCGACGGAGCCGATACCGGAGCTGACCTCCGCAAGGAACTCCAGCTCATGTCTGAGGACCGGCTGATCCTGCGCGCTGAGGGTGAACAGGAGAGCATCCGCCTGCCGCACCACCGCCATCGTCGTGTGCCTGTGCCCGATGGTCAGACTGTCGATCCCGGGGGTATCGACGAGCCTTAGTCCTTCCAGGACCGGATGCTCGGTCGCGATGTCGACGCCAGTGGTGCTGCCGCGCGTGCTCGGGTCACCCGTCGCCGAGGCGTAGTCGGCGATCTCGGACGGGAGGATGTCGATGGTTTCGGCGTGATCGCCGATTCGGCGATGGGCCGTGACTGCCAGTGAGGCTCCACGCTGGATTGACAGGTAGGTGCTGGTCGCGATGTCAACGTCAACCGGAAGCAGGCCCGGCTGGCCAAGAAGGGCATTGACCAGTCGACTCTTGCCGCGCTTCTGAGCACCAGCAACCACGACCGTCGCGACCGACTCCTTCCACCGGGCAACCTCGGCGGCCAGGATCGACGCGAGATCCTCGTGACCGTAGCCCTGGGCGAGATCGTGGACCTCGTCGGCGTGGGCGAGCACCTGGGACACGACGGGGCTGATCCTTGTCCCCACCTCGGGCGGGGCGCTGCTGGCTCGCACTACGCGCACCCCGCGTCGTCAGTAGACCCCGTAGCGATGGACTCCCAGGAGTCCATCGCTACCCAGATTGTCTCGAACGCCTCACACACCTCCGTGACCGAACGGCGAATCGCCGCGGGCAACGGCCGGTGCAGCAGGACCCGGAACCGGGCGCACAGGGTGGCGGCCCGCTCAGCGACGACATCTGCCCGCGCGTCAGCTGGCACGCCCACCTGCCCAGCCACATGATCGGATTCTGCGAGGGCGACCAGAGCATCGCGGTCACCCGCTGGAATCACAGCAGAATTCAGCAACAGATCGATGATGGTGGCTGCGATCGGGGTGGCGGAAAGCTGCCCCGGACAACCAGGTATTGCAGCCTGCCCGGCCGCGATGTCCTCAAGGACGCCGAGAACATCCCGCGCCCGCTGGCCGGCGAAGCGATGACCGGTTGTCACGGCAAACCGTCGCCACTGGATCGATGCTCTGCGGGCCGCAGCGATGATCTCGCCGGAGGGAGCGCCGGAGGCGAGTCCCAGTTGCCGTGCCGGATCATCATGGCGGGCCAGCCGCAGCAGCTGGGTCATCATGTCCTCGTCCAGCCTCAGCCGATCGTGGCCGACGGCTTCGACGGCGGCGGCGACCCGCAGGGCGCGCAGCGCCTCCATGGCTGGGCGTCCCTCGTCCAGCGTCGTGGCAAGTTCGATCAGTACGGACCGGTCCGCGTCGCCAGCCGGTGCCCTGGTCAGTTGCCGGAGCCGGTTGACCGCGGCGAAGGCCTTGATCTGATCGGCGCGCCGGGCGAAGTGCGACAATCCCGCCGCGATGGTCCCGGTGGCGGGTGCGTCTTTTTTAGGGGTAGGTTTTTCTGAGCTTTTCGGTCATTCGGTGAGGCCGAGGTTGGGGATGATGGCGGGGTCGTAGC
>JAFGOK010000398.1 GCA_016926535.1 Micromonosporaceae bacterium
CGTTGTCGACCGTAGCCGCCAACTCGGTAGCGTCCTTGTCTCGGCCGCCCGGGTCCGCCATGGGTATATCTCATCATGACTGGACCACGGCCGTACCGATGCGTCCCGGACCCGCTCCCATACCGTATCCGGACCGGGTGGCCACCACGGCGCATGAGCCAGGGGGCCGCATGCCCACGCGGAGAATTGCCGGTGGTTGATGGCACCCACGATCGGGGAGACATCGACCACCGCAGGTTCGCACGCCTCGCTTCCTCGGCGTACGCTGCCCCGCATGGCACCACGAAGCTGGGTGACCTCGATCTGCACGGCTATCGGCGTGGCTGTTGGTGCCGGCGCGGCACAGCTTGGCGTTGGATATGGACTGAGCGTTATTGCTTGGGTGCCGGCTGCTGAAGACTCATCCCATTCACTCTGGCTCGGCAGTCTCGCCTGGGTGGCATGGCTGGCCGCGAATTCTACTGTTTTCGGTGCTCTGTGCGCTGATCGTCTTGAGCGTCGAGATCCCGGTATTGACCGTTCCCCCGGATTCGACTTCGCGTGGCGAGCCGTGATCGCCCTTGCCGGGGCCGTTGGCGCTCTGATCACGGTACCGCTGGTCGCTGTGCCTGCCCGGTTCGCCCAGCAGGCCGACAACTCCGCCCCCCAGTTCACCGCCGGCGGATACGCCGTGGTCGGAGTGGTCATCGGTCTGGTCGTCGCCATCGGCGCGCTCAACGTCCGATCAATAGCGACGAATGTCATCGCAACGGCCGCGTGGTTGTGGGTACTGGCGGCTGCCGCCGTCGCCCACGGATTGCAGATCGGCGCGACCGCCGGAAGCGCTCAACTTGCGACCTGGCAGTTCTCTGAAGCCCGCTGGGTTCGTGGCATGGTCAACCTGCCGGGGGCCCTCCTCATGCTCGGGGCCGCCTTACTCATCGGCGTTGCCGCTTCGTGGAAAGCCGGCCGGGAGGGTGACCATCGGGGAGGCGTCGCGGTCTCCGGAGCCATCGGCCCGCTCCTCGTCGCCGCGGCCTATTTCCTTGCCGTGCCGGGCCTCAACACCGAGGACCAGCAGTTGTCCGCCTACGTCACCGCGCCGTACGCGGTGATCGCCGGCCTGGCCGGATCAGTCCTGGTCTCGGCGCTCGGGTCCAAGGGCTCCAGAGAACGCGCCCGCCTGGCCAGGGAGGCCAAGGACACAGAGGAGCATGAGGCGTGGCAGCGTGCCCTGAACGGCGATGAGCCTGCGACCGGCGGCAAGTCCAGGACCGCCCAGACCAAGACCGGGCAGGCCAAGACGAGTCGGGCGAGGGCAACCGGTCAGTCCAGGAGTGCCACGTCCAGAGCGGGCCAGGCCAAGACGTCCAGCGTCAAGGGGGACAGCCAGACCGCTGCCTCCGATTCTGGAGAGGCGGACCAGGAGACCTCAGGAAGCGCCTCTTCGAAGTGGTCGGCCTTCATGCGTGGCCGCGGGCGAGACAAGACACCCGCAGCGACGGATCTCGACGATGACGACTACGCTTCCGCCCGCGCATACGTGACCGACACGGCGGGGTCAACCGGGGCAAAAGCATCCTCGGACTCCGCAAGAGGCATGGCGGCTGGCAAGGCCAAGGGGTCCGGCTCCGGGTCAGGTGCCGCCCCGGTCGATCCGTTGTGGCCGGAGGAGACCAGGCCATCTTCTGGCAAGAAGCGTCGCGGATCGCGCTGAGGTGACAGAGCAGGTCACCGCATGGACCACAGGTGCACTGGTTCGTTGCGGCCCAGCCCTTCCATGTATCGGTCGAGCATGTACCGGAGCGCCGCCGACCTGCTGAGGTGATAGTCGGTCTCCAACGCCTGGACGGTCGCGGCCTGCCAGCATGCTCCGTTCTGTCGCGTGGTGCACCGCCCTTCGATGATGCCCAGCATGCGATCACGAATATGACCATCAACCCCAAACCGGTCAAGACCTGTACAGGCGAGGGGTAGCAACTCCCGAAGTACAAGATCAACAACTGGGATCTCACCGTATCCCGGCCAGACCAGGCTGGCCTCGATCCCGTTCCTCGACGCGACGGTGAGATTGTGCCGGGCCGAGGAGAAGGGCATCCTGCTCCAGAGCGGCCGCTCCGCCTCGGCGAGCGCCCGAACCAGGCCGAAGTAGAACGCCGCATTCGCCATCATGTCGACAACGGTCGGACCAGCGGGCAGGACTCGGTTCTCGACCCGCAGGTGTGCCCGCCCGCCAGAAATGTCGTACACGGGTCGATTCCACCGGTAGATGGTTCCGTTGTGCAGCCGGAGTTCTGACAAGGCCGGGACGCCTCCAGCCAGCAGTACCTGGGCAGGATCCTCCTCGTCGCAGATCGGCAGCAGGGCGGGAAAATACCGGACGTTCTCCTGGAAAAGGTCCAGTGGTGACTCAATCCACCGCTCGCCAAACCAGACTCTCGGCCGTACCCCCTGGGTCCGGTGTTCCTCTGGGCGGACATCGGTCGACTGGAGGAAGAGGGGGATCCTGGTCTCCGCCCACAGTCGCTTTCCGTAACAGAACGGCGCGTTGGCACCGACCGCCACCTGCACCGCAGCGATGGCCTGCGAGGCATTCCAATACGGCGCGAACGAGGTCGGTGTCAGCTGAAGGTGGAACTGGGCACTGGTGCACGCCGACTCCACCGCGATCGAGTCGCTACTTGCCCGGAGGGCTTCCGCACCTCGAATGTCGATGTCAAACCGACCGCAGCGGGCTGCCAGCATCTCGGCGTTCAGTACATGAAA
>JAFGOK010000399.1 GCA_016926535.1 Micromonosporaceae bacterium
CAGCCGCATCACCCATTTGAGGGACGCGATATTCTGGGTTTCCTCTCGTGCCGTGGAGACATCGCCTTGAGAACCTGCGCGGATAGGACCGGTCGGGTTGCGCCGGGTCCAGGCGCCGACTGGCCGCGTTCTCGGCGGTTCACGTGGTGCCACCACCCGAACCGCCTGCGGCCTTGCCGACTTCCCAGTCGAAGATCGCATTCGGGTAGCGGACCGTTACCCATCGCTCCTCGGCGATGGCGGCGATCGTCCGCCGCAACGCCGGACTCATCCTCGCGGTCACCGACACCGGCTCGGCGGCAGGTACTGACCAGTTTCCCGGCGTGGTTGGTATGGAACGATCGACACGCCAGCGATGGCAGTCGTTGGCGAACCGGGTATCGCGCCGCGAAGGCCACTGTTGGGCAGGGCGGTCTCACCAATGCCCGGGTATCAGGCGCCGTGCGGTTATTGCAGGGCTGCGACGAGTGCCTCGGCGTTTTTCCTGTCCGTCCGGGGGAAGGTCAGTGCGACGCCCTGGCCGGCAGCGCCGAAGGCGAGACGCACCAGGCTGACCATGCCCATCTTGACCTCGGCCACTGTGACCTGGTCGCGGGGCACCTCTCCGAGAACCTTGTCGCCGGGGCCACCCAGGAACGTCTGCGGCAGGAAGATCAGGCGGCGGTCCGTGACGACGACGAACTGCTTTCTGGTCGTCGCCAGCGCCGCGCCCAACGCTCCGGCGCCCTCCAACAGCGCTGCCTGTCCGACAACCGCTCCGAGCCGAGTGGAGGAGAACTTGCCGACGGCAGCCCGCGTTGCCGTGATCGGCTGCTCTCCGGGTTGCATGATCGACGCCACCCGCTCGAACGCGCGGGTCTCAAGCTTCTGCTGCACTGTGCCTCACATCCCCTGTCATGATCTTGCCTGAGTGTAGTGATGCATCGACACATTGCAATTCAACGGTCGTCTTCGGTGTCATCCGGTGTCTCCGCGTCCGGAGGCGATCACGGGTCGGGTCGGTGTGCCTCCGTCCAGAACGGGTCGAACGCCTCGAAGGGGGGTTCGAACGGCTGGTCGGGCAGGCGCAGCGCTCTGCATCGGGGTACCGCCTGGGCGGTGGGATCACGTGCGAGGTTCCAGTGGGTTCCGCTGGCGAAGGCGCCGGGGAGGACGGTCCAGCCCAGGTGGTGCTCGTAGTAGCGCGCGGCGGTGCGGACTGACGGTGTCCAGTCGTCGTCGAGGACGATCAGGCCTCCGGGCCGGACGATCGTGCGAAGGAAGTACAGATCGACGAACACCTCGTGGTACCGGTGGCTGCCGTCGACGAAGGCCGCGTCGGCGACGATTCCTTCTGTGGCGAATTGTGCCAGGGCGATCGACGAGGGCTGCGGGATCAGGGTGGCGATGGTGTCCAGACCGGCGGAACGCAGCAGGTCCCAGCCGACGTTGTGGAAGGCCGGCTGCTGGAAGGGGTCGATCACGAGGTGTCTGGGGTGGGGTGCGTCGACGGTGACCAGGGTTTCGCCGATGGCGAGGGCGGAGCTGCCGTAGGCCAGGCCGACCTCGACGACCGTCTCGGCGCCTTCGGCGATGATCAGGTCTCGGAGCAGGTCACAGTCGCGCTCTGGCAGGGTGACCGTCTCGAAGTCCCGGTCCTGGTCCCGCGTCCAGGCGGGTCCGTCGGTGGCCAGGCGGCTGCGCACCT
This sequence comes from Micromonosporaceae bacterium, assembly GCA_016926535.1. Lineage (GTDB taxonomy): Bacteria > Actinomycetota > Actinomycetes > Mycobacteriales > Micromonosporaceae > JABDRL01. Next base: position 1,688 of record JAFGOK010000399.1, read on the forward strand.
CGCGGATGCGCGCTCGCCGGGAGTCCGTTTCCATGAGGCCAGTGTCCCAGCCTGGGTGGGCGCATTTCGTGTCCCTCCGCCCGCCCAACACCCGTGGCCTTCTTGTGCTGGCGTTCGTGAATCCGAGTACTGGTTTCCGTTTCAGCGCAGCTGCATATGTTGATGAAAACTCGCTTAGGTCGTTGAGGGAGATTGCGTTCCGCAGAGCGATCCGTTCAGGATGTGGTCAATCAAGTCTGATCTCACCTACCTGCCTGACGGCTGATCTGCGACCGGCGTGCCCTGGGTCCACCACCTTGGCGCGACGATCACCACCAGGGAAGGATCTGCCGTCTCGAACAGGGTCGAGAGGGAACAACCATGACCACTGACTCCGCAGATCCCGGTCGCCGCAGCAGGCTGCGGCCGCGCGTCCGCAACGCGATCATCCTCGGTGCCGTTGGCGTCCTCGCTGCCGCGGGCACTGTGATGGCGACGAACTCAGCCAGTGCGGAGGCCAACCGGACCATCACGTCCAACTCGACCGGAACTCATAACGGGTTCTTCTACTCGTACTGGAAAGACAGCGGCAACGTCACCATGACGTTGGGTGCCGGTGGCAACTACAGTTACACCTGGAGCAACATCAATAACCACGTCGGTGGGAAGGGCTGGAACCCCGGCTCGTCGACCCGGGTCGTGAACTACTCCGGCACCTTCAACGTCAACGGCAACGGCTACCTGGCCCTCTACGGCTGGATGACCAACCCGCTGGTCGAGTACTACGTCGTGGAGAACTACGGCAGCTACAACCCGAGCACCGGGGCCACCCGGCTGGGGTCGGTCACCACCGACGGTGGCACCTACGACCTCTACCGCACCCAGCGGGTCAACCAGCCCTCCATCCAGGGGAACGCCACGTTCTACCAGTACTGGAGCGTCCGGCAGCAGAAGCGTACCGGCGGCACCATCACGGTTGCCAACCACTTCAACGGGTGGAAGCAGGCCGGCCTGCAACTGGGCACCCACAACTACCAGATCATGGCAACAGAGGGCTACCAGAGCAGCGGCAGCTCGAACATCACCGTCAGCGAGGGGACGGGCGGCAACACGAATCCCACGACGAATCCAACCGCGAATCCCACCACCAATCCGCCAGCGAGCAACTGCGGTGGCTACGTCGCGCTGACCTTTGACGACGGTCCGAATTCGAGTACGACCAGTCAATTGGTCAATACCCTGAAACAGAACAACGCGACCGCGACGGTCTTCCCAACCGGCCAGAACGCCCAGAACAACGCGTCCGGCATGCAGGCGTACAAGAACGCGGGGCTACAGATCGGCAATCACAGCTGGGATCACCCGCACCTGACCAGCCTGAGCCAGTCCGAGATGCAGTCGCAGCTCTCACGAACCCAACAGGCGATCCAGCAGACGGCCGGTGTCACCCCAACCGTGTTCCGTCCGCCGTACGGCGAGCACAATGGCACGCTCGACTCCGTCGCCTCCTCGCTTGGCCTGCGGACGGTGACCTGGGATCTCGACTCGCAGGACTGGAACAACGCGAGCGCCGACGCGATTCGCCAGGCTGCGAAAAACCTGACGAATGGCCAGATAATTCTCATGCACGACTGGCCGGCAGCGACCCAGCAGGCACTGCCGGGCATCCTGCAGGACCTGAAGTCCCGCAACCTCTGCACCGGACATATCTCGCCCACCACCGGACGCGCCGTCGCGCCGGCCGGCAGCACGACGAACCCGACGACGAACCCGACGACGAACCCGACCACAGCCAACCCGACGGCTGGCGGCAGTTGCACCGCGAGCCTGTCCGCGGGGTCGAAGTGGAATGACCGCTACAACCTCAGCGTCTCGGTGTCTGGTTCCAGCAACTGGACCGTCACGATGAAGGTGCCGTCTCCCGCCAAGGTCATCGCGACCTGGAACACCAGCGCGACCTGGACCAGCAGCCAGGTGATGGTCGGCAAACCCAACGGCAACGGCAAC
>JAFGOK010000400.1 GCA_016926535.1 Micromonosporaceae bacterium
GGCTCGCCCCCGGTGAGCGACACCTGAAAGACCCCTGCCCGCTCAAACTGGTCGAGCAGCTGGCTCACCTCCGCTGACGACGGATGACCGTAGCGGCCGGAGGGCGCCTGCATGAAGCAGTACCGGCAGTTCAGGTTGCAGCGGCCGGTCACCGCCCAGTGCACGCCCCAGATCATCGGATGGTCGAAGCGGCGGTATTCCTGGCCAGGATCGAGTGGGGTGCCGGCTGGACACGGTTCGGCGATCCCCTCCGCGAGGTACCGGTCGAGCAGGCGACGGTGTCCGGGCAGCAACGCTGGCGAGTTGAGGTTGGTCCGCCCGTCACAGGCACGGACCGCGTAGAACGAGTCCCTGCCCAGCTGGCGCACGCGGCCGTGCCGCCAGTTCACCAGCGTGGTGGGAGCGTCGCTCCAGCCGCGAGGCAACCAGTCTCCGCGCAGCCTCGCATACCGCGGCGCCGTCGCCCCGTCGCGCTGTGCGCCGTCGCGCTGTGCGCCGTCGCTCATCGCGCCGTGCTCATCTCGCGGAATCGCCGGATGTGGCCATTGCGGAACAGATCACACGCGACGGGATCCCTCGCCAGCGCATCGCCGGTCTCGGTCAAGGCGAAGACCCGGCACCCGCTGCCACACAGCGCGAAGTGCTCACAGCTGGCGCACTCGTCGTTGCGCGCCAGCAGATCGCGCTTCCGCAGATCGCAGATGTCCCGGAGCTGGGGGTCGTTCCACACCTCGGACAGCTCGCGGTGCAGCAGGTTCGGCATCTGGCCCGCGAGGGTCGTGCTGGTGTACCCGCTGCACGGCAGCAGGGTGCCGTCGGGCAGGAGGTACGGGCGGCTGTGGGTTCCCGCGCAATTCCAGGATTCGGCTGTGAACAGCGGGGCGGGGAGGACTCCGTCGCCCACCCGGTCGGCGTCGCGGCCCTCGCCGGATTCATGCTTGCGGTACAGGCCCAGACGCCACAGTTTGAGATCAAATGGTCCGCCGTCGGCCGCCCACCGCCGCAGTACCGACGCGCACAGGCTGATCGTCTCGGCCGTCGACAGCCCGGTGGTGGATCCTTGCCAGTTCCCCATCTCGACCGGGGGTGCGATCCACCAGCCGTCGACGTCCAGGCTCTTCATCAGCTCGTAGGTCTCGGGCATGCTGTCGCGGCTGACGCGGTCGACCGAGGTGATGACGGTGACGGGCAATCCAGCCTCCCGCAACGTCCGGATCCCCCGAACGACCTTCGCCTCGCAACCGCGGGAACCGCGCATGAAGTCATGGGCGCCACAGCCGTCGAAGCTGACTTTGAAGTACGGCCGGTGCCCTGATGCGAGGAACTCTTCGAGGATCCGCTCCGTAACCAGCACGCCGTTCGAGAAGACCTCGGCGATGCCGATCCTCCGGCCGGTCAGCAAGTGGATGACGTCCGGCAGATCTCGGCGGATCAGGGGCTCGCCGCCGGTCAGCGCCACTTCCGGAACGTTGGCCCGATCGAACTGATCGACCAGGCCCACGAGGTCGGCGAAGGTGAGGTCCCGATGGCGGTTGGAGGGCGCCTCCATGAAACAGTGGCGGCAGTTCAGATTGCACCTGCTGGTAATCGAGAAGCAGATTCCCCGAATGAGCGGGTTTTCCGCCCGGCGGTACTTCTGTGCCGGGTCGACCGGGTCGCCGTTCGCGCATGCTTCGGCGATGCCACCCGCGATCAGCACGTCCAGCAATCGATGATGTCTCGGCAGAAAGGCAGCGGAGTGCAGATCGGTCCGCCCATCACATGCCTGGGCAACGTAGAAGCTGTTCCTTCCGAGTTCCCGGAAGTCCCCGTTTCTCCAGTTGACAGCGGCAAAGGGAAGGTCGCTCCATCCCCGCAACAGCCACTGATCCGTGAGTCTTGCGTAGCGGGCCGGCATCGCCGTTGGCGTCCTCTCTGTGTCATTGGTTTCCGCCTCCACCCGAAGCCGGCGCCGAAGAACGCTCCATACGGCCGGCTACTGCCGGCCGATGTAGTGACCCAGGAACATGCCGCACACCTCGGTGCACACCGAGGCGCAGCCCGCTGACACCTTGTCGAGCTCGTCGTCGTCCAGTTCGGCGCCTTCCTCGAAGGCCGAACGGGATGCCCGGAGATCATCCACGGTGACGTCGAAGCCAGCTTCACCGGCCACTGCGGCCATCCTGGTGTAGACCTCGTTCTCGTCGCCCTTGATGGAGGCCACCTTGTCTCTCAGGGCGGTATCTTCCACCATCTTCGCGAAGAAAGCCTCGACCTGTCTTCTGCCGTCGGTCATGACCGATTCCTTTCGTGGATCCATGTGGTACGAGCTGACAACCGCGCCTGCCAGTCACTGAATGGTGGACGACGCAATCCGGCAAATCCCACAAAACATGGTCCCAGAATCTGGCAGGTTTGGAGCCCATTTCAGCCGTCGGTGCACTGCTGGTGGTGGCATTGCCGCCGGAAACCGGACCCAGATCGCATATCGGCCACGCGCTCGCTCCTCGCCCTGGTCATCCGCCGCAGGCGGCCAGCTCGGCGAACCGGCGCTTGTGCCCGCCGCGGACCAGCGCGCACGTTCCGGTGTCCCGGCCCAGCAGTTCTCCGGTCGCGGCCAGCGCCGCAGACCGGCAACCCGTCCCGCACTCCGAAAGCGCCTCGCACGCCGAGCACTGCGGGTTCCTCGACAGGACCTCGCTTCTGGGCAGATCCAGCAGGGCACGCAGCGCCGGATCGCCCAAGGCTGCGGCGAACCCCTGGTCGACCACGTTCGGCAGGCCGCTAACCAGCGCCGTGCCCTCGTAGCCGATACAGGGAAGGAGCGTGCCGTCGGCCGCCAGATACGGCCATTCCCGGCAGGACGAGCAGGCGAACACGCTCTGCTCGCGGGGGGCAGCGCCCTGCTCGCGGGGGGCAGCGCCCTGCTCGCGGGGGGCAGCGCCTTGCTCGCAGGCGGGCGGCGAGGACCCATCCGCCCCCGCCCCGGCACCCGAATAGAACGCCTCCAGCCCGATCATGAATGGCCGGCCGTCGTGGAGCCACCGTCGAAGCAGGTCCTCGCACACGTGTGCCATCTCATCCAGCCCCAGCTGGCTCGTTGAGGTGCGCCAGCACCCCAGCGGCTGGGGGCGCCCGACGCCCCAGGCGTAGAGGTCGAGTTCCCTCATCAGCTCGTAGGTGTCGACGAGGCGTCCGACATTCGTCGTATCCACGCAGGTGGCGACGGCAACCTGGTAGCCGGCGGACGTCAGGCGTCGGATGGTATCGATGACCAGGGGCTCGACCCCACTGGTGCCCCGCATGTAGTCGTGGGTTCCGCAGCCGTCGAAGCTGATCCGGAAGATCGGTCGGACCCCGAGAGCGGTCAGGTCCCGCACTGTCCTGTCGTGGATCAACGTGCCGTTGGAGTAGATGTCGGTCACGCGGATCCCGCAGGTCACCAGTCGCTCGATGAGCTGCATCAGGTCCGCCCGGAGGAAAGGCTCACCCCCGGTGAGCGAGACAGCCTCGACATTCGCCTCCGCGAGTTGGTCGATGATGTCGGCCGCCTGCCGGGAGGGAAGCTCGCCGTACCGGTCGACCGGAGCACTCATGTAGCAGTGCCGGCAGTTCAGGTTGCAACGTCCGGTCACCGCCCACTGGAGGCCGGCGATCCTGGGGGCTGCCGACCAGCGGTACCGCTGGTCGGCGCGCAGTACCGTACCCGGCCGGCAGTCTTCGACCAAACCCGCCGCCAGGAGACGGTCCAGCAGCGCTCGGTGGCGAGCGGAGAAGACCGGGGAGTTGAGATCCGTTCTGCCGTCACAGGCTCGCGCGATACAGAAGGCGTGGTGGCCGAGGCGGTACAGGTCACCGGTTGCCCGGTTGACCGCGCACCGGGGAGCGTCGGGCCACCCCCGCAGCGCCCAGTCCGGCCTGACCACGGCGTAGCGCGGGGTCATGGTTGTCTCCATCGTCGCAGCGCACACCCGTCAGATCACACCCTCGCCGCCGCGTTCGAGAGAACGCTGTGGTCGCGAGGAATCCGTGCTGGCGCGGCCAGCGCGGCCATTCGCTGGTACTTGTCCTCGGTCTCGCGGGCGATCTGCTCAGCAGTGCGTCCCGCGACTTCGCTGTAGGTCCAGAGTCGGTACTGGTAGGCGTGAATCCGCTGCGGCGCGCGATGCGGATTGACAAGCGTTGACAGCACGGCCGACCCCTGCCGCAACGTGGCCGCGTATCCGTCCGGCGACTGGTGAATCCGAATACCGTAATGCTCCGGCCGCTGCCCGAGCAGGGAGGTGGGAACGACGAAATACCGGTTGAGGTGGAACCCGGTCAGGTGCCCCCGCTCCAGGTGATCCGCCACGAAGGCGTAGGTGGCCTGGAAGTCCTCCTCGTGCTCGTGGGGAAGGCCGACGATGACCTCGACCTCCGCCCAGATGCCCCGGTCGTGGCACCAGCGCAGCACGCGGCGTGCCTGGTCCACATTGAGCCGCTTGTCGATGAGGTTCAGGATCCGCTCGCTCGCGCTGTCCAGGCCGAAGACCAGTTTCCGGCACCCGGCTCGGTATAGGCGGTCGACCAGATCCTCGGTCAGCGTGTCGAAGCGGGCACAGTCACTCCAGTAGCACTCCAGGCCCCGCGTGGTCACCAGGTCGCAGAACGTGCGGAGGAACGGCACCGAACTGTTGATGGCATTGTTGAAGAACCGCAGGTACCGGGTGCCGTGCTCGGCCATCAGGGCTTCGAGGTCGTCGACCACCGACTCGGGGTCCCTGCCGACCGGGGAGTGTCCGTTCGAGCCGCTCTGCACGCAGAACGCGCACCGGTACGGACACTGGTGGTGGAAGATGTGTGGGACGAACAGGGTTTCCCGCCGGTCGCTCTCGCGCAGCTTTCGGCGGTTGTCGTCGGAGACGGCAAGGGCTCGGGTGACGGGCCACTGATAGTAGTGAACGAGGTTCGTCTCGATGCTGTCAGCGATCGGCTGGCGTTCCTGGGTACACAAGGTGTAGTGGCTCAGGTCCAGCCCGGCGAAATCTGGTCTGATGAGAGTGGGCGCGCCGTCCGGGTTGCGGACCAGCTCGCCGTTTCGGGAGTACACGGCACCTGGGAGTCCCTGGTAGAACGCGGCGTCCGGGTGGCGGTCGGATCCGGAGACGAGATCCGCGAAGGAGCGCTCCCCCGGGCCCACGAACAGGTACTGGAAGGCGCTGAGCATGGCGTCCCAGAGCCGCCTGAACGCCGCTCTGAACTGCCACAGGTAGTCCAGATTGCATCCTCCGAAGACGACTGGAAGACCGGTCTCGTTCTGGATACGGCGTCCCAGGAGCAGCGCCAGGTGGATTTCGAAGAAGGACATGCTGGTACCGGTTGAGATCCCGACCACGTCGCTGCCCTCGACCCGGCACTGGCCGAGCAGTTGGTCCAGCACGTCCTCCAACCCGGTCGGACCGCCGTCGAGCAGGTGGTGCAGCACGCGTTCCTCGTCGTAGAGGGGCAACCACCGTTGCGGGTCGGAAGGGTCGAGGACCCCGGCCAGTCTGGTGTTCAGGTCGGTGGAGCGCACCGCACATCCTCGGGACCTCAGGTATGCCTGAAGCACGCCGAGCGTCAGTGGCGGAGGGCTGGACCGGAGACACCGAGGATCGCCGAACGGGGCCTCGCTCGGGGTCAGGATGAGGGCGATCGAACGATCCACATCGCGTCCCTCCTGCACCCGTGACCGATCTTCGAATGCGGAAAGACTATCTAAAAACGGCAAATCAGATGATACAAACGCAGAAAACCAGCAGTCCCGGTCCAGTTCGGTCCAGCCCGGCCAGGTCCGGCGTCGTGGATCCTCGGGGCGGTCATTGCCAGATGACCGGTGCCATCGTGTACCGCCGGAGCGCCGTGATGGCGTCGAGGACCGGGATCGTGAAGAAGTAGCTGACGGAGAAGGCCACAGGAGACCCGTACTGGCGGTGGTCGGCCTGCACTTCGCGACGCCGGAGCGGGATGGCGCTGTCAGCGTGCTGCTGTGCGTTGTCGACCTGCAGCACGACCACTCGCATGCCGGGATGCATGAGCCTGCGCGGTCCGAGGGCCCGGCCGCTGATCACCTCGATGTCGCGCACCTCGGACCATGCACCACGCAAACCGGTGCCGGGGAGTTCCCAGCCGCCGGACGCCAGCCGGACGAACGTCGGGTCCGCGAAGTACTCCCGCTGGCGCCGGATGTCCGGAAGGAGCGACAGCACCAGGAGGCCACACACGACGGCGAACACGACATTGCCGACGGACAGCGATGGTGCGTTCAGCAACCGGTAGGCGGCGACTCCAGCGAGAAGCAGCACGACGATCCAGCCGGCGACGGTCACCGACACCAGTCGGACCCGGTTGAAACGGATCTCCGTCACCTCGTGCCCCCCGTCCGTCGAGCCGTCCGTCGGGGCCTCGCTGCCCGCCGCCAGTTGCGCCCGCTCGATGGCGGCAAGTCCCCAGAACCGGAGGGTGCGGTAGCGCAGATGCCGTCCGGCCCGCAGCAGGATCGCGCAGAGGCAGGCGACCAGGGCGAGCAGGGGAAGGGCCGGGGTGACGTCGCCCGCCTGGGAGACCGGCCAGGACCGGTTGGCGAGCAGTGCAGAGAGGGCCAGTGCCCCGATTGCCGCGAGGCAGAGGAACCACCGGTTGCGGATCACCATCGTGTGGCCGTATCCGGTGACGATCGGTGCCAGATCCAGATCGGCCAGCGGTTCGCCGGAGGCCTCCGTCACCAGCAGCGATCGCCGGGTGCCTGCCGGCAGTGCTCGCCACCTCCCGATGGCGTCACGGCCGGTGGGGTACGTCGGATGCGTTGACATGCGTTCTCCTGGTCCTCTGTGGTGTATTAGGGCACACGTAGCTGAATATCTGTGATCTTGAATTGA
>JAFGOK010000401.1 GCA_016926535.1 Micromonosporaceae bacterium
AGGTCGGGCGGGTGACAGCGGTCGGGTTCTGGTGCTGCTGGCTGGAGCTGTCCGGCACGGTGGGACCGCAGTCGATCGTCCCCCCGGACCCGGGACAGCGGTGGGCGCGGGCGCTGGTCCGGATGCACGGCGAGCCGCTCGGATACGTCACTGTCCGGCGCGGTGACCCGGTCGAGGCCATGACCTGCGAGATCGTCGCTGCGGCGTGGCAGGCGTTCGGTGACGTCATCCGCCAGCATCTGGCCGAGGAAGGACTGCCGGACCACAGCGGTGGCCGGATCGTCCCTCAGACAGATCGCTGCCAGAACCGGATCACACCGGGGGAGCTGGTATCGGTGGTCGTCTGCACCAGGAACCGGAGCGAAACCCTGCGCGCCTGCCTCGCGTCACTGGCTGACCTCACCTACCCGGCGGTGGAGTTCATCGTCGTCGACAACGCCCCGACCGACGATTCGACCGAACGGGCCGTCGCCGAACGGATGCGCGACGACCAGCGGTTCCGGTATGTCGTCGAACCGCGGCCAGGGCTTTCCAAAGCCCGCAACCGCGGTCTGGCCGCTTCCAGGGGCAGGTACGTAGCCTTCACCGACGACGATGTCCGAGTCGACCGGCACTGGGTCGACGGCCTCATCCGGGGCTTCCGGCGCAGGCAGGACGTCGGCTGCGTCACGGGCCTGGTGTGCACGGCCCAGGTGACGAATGAGGCGGAGGCGTACTTCGACGCGAGGACCCCCCTCTGGTCCAGCCGGTGTGCCGCACGGCTGTTCGATCTCCAGCGGGACCGCGTGGACACCCCGTTGTACCCGTACACCGTCGGGATCTTCGGAACGGGGGCGAACTTCTCAGTCGACCGAGCTCTCCTGGGTGATCTGCGCGGGTTCGACGAGGCCCTGGGCACCGGGACCCCCTCCCGGGGAGCTGAGGATCTCGACCTGTTCCTCCGGGTGCTCCAATCCGGCCGGGCCATCGCGTACGAACCGGCAGCCCTGGTGTGGCATCACCACCGCGGAGACAACCCGTCGCTGCGGCGGCAGATGTTCGCCTACGGCGCTGGGCTGGCAGCCTTCCTGACCAAGCTGACCTGCCAGCGCTCGACGAGGTCGGAGATCATCCGAAGGATACCCGCGGGACTCCGCAGGTTCGCCACGATCCGGCGGACCACCGAGGCTCGGCTGGCGCCCGGTCTCACCGCGCCCCTGGCGACTGACGTCTGCGAATACGTCGGGTTCTGCGCCGGGCCGGTCCTGTACCTGCGATCGCGGATCGCCGCGCGTTTTCGCCCTCCAGCGCCTGGTTCCATGAAACACTCGTGTGAGTGATCTTCGCTCGCGATGCCCGGATCATGCAGCTGCTCGTGATCCTCGCCGCGGGTACCGCCCTGCTGCTTCAGGGCATCGCGGTGACCCTTGCCCGCAGCGGGACATACGGCGTTGCCCTCGTTCCGCATTTCGTGGCGATGACCATCACCTTCCCCGCTGGCGTCGCCGCCCTGCTGCGGCCAGATCTGCGCTCTGGCACCCGGCTGGGGATCGTCATCCTGCTGACGCTCATGCCGGCGGTGCTGTACCGCATGCGGGATCCGCTGCTGCTGACGAGCTTCGATGAGCAGCTGCATCTACGCACGTTCGAGGACCTGCGCAGCGGCAGCCCGCTGTTCACCGAGAATCCGCTGCTGACAGCCAGTTCAAGCTATCCCGGGCTGGAACTGCTGGCCCTCTTCGTCCACCGAGCCACCAGTCTCCCGGTCCTGGCGACCGTGACGATCGTGGTGCTGTTCTGCCGGATGCTGCTTGCCGTATCGGTCTACCAGCTCGGCGCCGTCGCCACCGGCAGTCCGCGGCTGGCTTCCCTCGCGGTCACGTTCTACGCCGCGTCCCCCCAGTTCACTTCGTTCAACTCGCAGTTCGCATACCAGACCCTGGCTCTGCCGCTCGCCGCCGGGGGGATTGCGCTGCTCGCCAGTGCGACGCAGGCCACGATGTTCCGCGCCGTCCGGTCCGCCGGAGCGCAGCTGTGCTTCCTCGCGATGGTGATCACCCATCATCTCACCGGCTGGATCACCGCACTGGTCCTGGTGGTGTGGACGCTCCTGGCCCCCCGGCGCCACCGCTGGACCGTTGCCCCAATCGCAGCGGTCACCGCCGGGTTCTCCGCTGGGTGGACCATCCCGAACTCGAACCGGCTGTTCGGGTGGTATCTCGGCCCGCTGTTCCGCAGAGCGCTGGATCAGGCCAGTGCGCTGGCCGGCGGCGAGCCCGATCGGGCGTTGTTCACCGATCCCACCGGCGCTAGGACGCCTGGCTGGCAGCGAGTCGTCCTGGTGCTGTACGTGCTGGGATGCGTGGCGGTTGCCGTGACGACCGCGGTGGTCCTGCTACGGAGGGCCCGCCGCGATCGTAACCGGCTGCTGGTCCCACTCGGCCTGCTGTGCCTGGCCTACCCGCTGGTGTTCGCCACCCGGCAGTCGTCGCAGATCGCGGAGATCGGCGACCGAGCAACGACCTTCGTCTGCCTGCCCGTCGCGATCGGCGCTGCGATGGCGCTGACCCGTCACCTCCGCAGCGGCGAAGCGGTCCGTCCCTGGTTGGCCACCGGCCTCGTGCTGCTGGCGGGGTTCTCCTACTTCGGAGGCATCGTTCTCGGCGCCGGACCGGACTGGACCAGGCTGCCCGGCCAGCATCTGGTCGTCGCCGACAGCCGGTCCCTTGATCCGGAGACGCTCGCTGCCGCGACGTGGAGCCGTGATCATCTGGAGCCGGGCGCTGTCGTCACGGCAGAGCGCAATCCCGCGACGCTGCTGTCCTCCACGGCCCGACTGTGGCCGGTCCTGGAACGACGCGCCGAGGCCGATCCGGCAGCCCTGTACTTCTCAGAGTCCTGGGGCAACAACGAGCTGCGCACCGCGACCAGGCTGGGGTTGCGCTACCTCTATGTCGACACGCGCCTGGCTGGAACCGCTCCGCGCAACGGGTGGTATTTCTACGTCGACGAGACTCCCGATCGCCGACGGCTCACTTCCACCGCGCTGGAAAAGTTCCGCACCGCCCCCGGGATCGAACCGGTGTACCGCCACGGCCCGATCACCATCTATGACCTGAGCGCTGTGGTACCGCTGAGCTCCGTCCGGGGGTGGACCGGCGACTGGCGGCCGATCTGGCAGCTCGACCTGGCCTGTGGCCTGTTCCTCGGGGGTCTCCTCGGCTGGCGTCGCGCGACTGTCACCAGGCTGGTCGCTCAGGGGTCCTCGGCCCTCGGGTGGTACGGCACGGCCTGCGCGACGACCGCGGTGGTCACCCTGCTGAGCGTGACGATGATCGCCATCGGTTTCCGGCCGAGCCGGGTGCTGGGAGCCGGGGTGCTCCTGGGGGCGACCAGCCTCATCCTGGTGGCCCGTCATTCGGGGATCCGGTCCCGGCTTGCCAGAGCACCGCGGCATGCCGCAGCCGGATCGCGACGACGCGACCAGCGCGCCACGAGCAGCGCCTCGGCCATCACCCCGGCCA
>JAFGOK010000402.1 GCA_016926535.1 Micromonosporaceae bacterium
ATCTGGTACGCCATCGACGACGACACCCGTACTCTGTGGATCACCCGAGCCGGGGCGGGGCACCCGAAACAGACCGACTCTCGTTGATCCAGAGCGCCACATCGCTCTCACGCTGCGACAGGCTTACTACGGCTACCCCGCCCGGAGGCCACGCGCTGGGGGGGTACCTCGGGGCCCAATCACGAGGGGCTGCAACGTCTCGCCTGCTTGGAAGACGTCCCCCAAGGCCCGTTGTGCTCTGGCGGCGTCGCCTGGCTGCCAGGACCTTCATCGCCAGTAGGTGCTCGGGTAGGGCGGCGGACACGCGGAGCCCCGCGTGGTCGAACAGCCGTGGCGCCTCGTGGTCGCTACCCGGGGTGCCGTACACGCTGGCCTGCTCGTTGAGCCACCACCCGGACAGGCCGAGTTTGTCGGCCACCGCCCATGTTCCCTCCAGGACCGCCCCGGGCGGCTGGAACACGGCGCCGATGTCCCGGGTCGCCCGACGGGCGTCGTATGCCAGGGGCCATGGCCGCGCCGCCGAAGACGTACAAATCTCGGGAGTACGGCGGGCGAGGGTTCGATTCGGCAGCTGGCGACTGCACGAGGGTCCACCATACGAGAAGTCTGTCTCGCCATTCGGAATTGCGGATTACGGTGAACCTCATGAACACCGCAGGTCAGGGCGCCGCCAACGAGCTGCGCTGTGTATACACCCACGGATACCACGATTCGGTCCTGCGATCACACCGCTGGCGCACCGCAGAGAACTCCGCCGCCTACCTGCTCCCCCACCTCGCCCCAGGCATGTCCCTCCTGGACATCGGTTGCGGAGCGGGGACCATCACCGCCGACCTCGCGACGCGGGTGGCCCCCGGCCGAGTCACCGCAGTGGAGATCTCCGAGGCTGCCCTGCGACTGGCCCGCGACGAGGCCGCCCGCAGGGGCCAAGCCAGCATCGACTTCCGCGTCGCCGACGCGCGGTCCCTCAGTCTGCCCGATGCCGCCTTCGACGTCGTCCATGCCCACCAGGTCCTCCAGCACCTGGCCGACCCCGTCGGAGCGCTGCGCGAGATGCGCCGGGTCTGCCGACCCGGTGGCATCATCGCGGCCAGGGACGGAGACTTCGGAACCTTCACCTGGCACCCCCATCACCCCGACCTCGACGAATGGCTCACGCTCTACAGCCAGGCGGCAACAGACAACGGTGGGAATCCCCACGCCGGGCGGCACCTGCGGGCCTGGGCCCTCGCCGCCGGATTCCGCGAAACCGACCTGGCAGCGACCGCAGGAAGCTGGTGCTTCGCCAGCCAGGAGGACCGAACCTGGTGGGCCAACACCTGGGCCGAACGGACCACCCGCTCTGACCTGGGCCGCCAGCTGGTGGCCTCCGGCACGGCAACACCCACAGACCTGGACAGGTTCGCCCGGGCATGGCACCAGTGGGCAGCCAACCCCGACGGCTGGTTCGCCGTCCTTCACGGCGAAATCATCTGTCGAGAGTCGGATGTTGGTCTCGTCGTTGAGCGAATGTGGCATGCATAAGTGCATGCTAAAATGCCTGCATGTCGGTCAACATTCAGATCAGAGACGTGCCGGAAGAAGTGCGCGATCGGATCGTCGCGCATGCCGCCGACCAGGGCTTGTCCATGCAGGGCTACCTGCTGGGCATGATCGGCCAGGTGGCGGCCCGACCGACGCGCGCGGACTGGGACGCGCTCGCGGCGATACGAGCTCAGGCCCCGGTCGATATGGGTGCTGCTCTCGCAGTCATCCGTGAGGGGCGGGGCGAAGGCCCGAATGCGGGCGAGTATCCCCGATGATCGTGGACGCCACCGCGATGATCGCGGCGATCGGCGACCCGGGCGTTATGGGCGAGTCTGCCCGTGCCCAGTTGTCCCTGGCCCCGGCATGGCACGCCCCAGCACACATGGCCATCGAGGTGGTGCGGACCTTCGACCGGCTCGCTCGACACGGAAAACTCGCTGAGGAGACAGCGCGCCTGTACACGATGCAGATGGTGGACGGCGTCGGCGCTGCGGTTGTCCTGCATGCCGACCGTAGTCTGCTGCCCGCGGCATGGGCGTTGCGGGCCAATCTCTCGACCTATGACGCGGTCTATGTCGCCTTGGCTGAGACACTGCGGGCGCCGCTGCTGACGGCTGACCTACGGCTGGTGCGGGCCTGCGGCAGCCGTATCACCGTGATCCCGCTGACGCAGGACATCTGATGACACACAGGTGAGACTTGCCGGGCTCGGCATGAACCGCCCTCATGCCGCAGGTTGCGCGTTGTGACTGTCTGCGCCGATCACGGCTGGAACCGGGAACCTTGATGCCGGGAGCGAGGTGCGCCTCAACAAGATCAAGTTGCTGTCATGTTGCAGACAGGATCACTACGTGGTGTTACGAGCAAGGCTGCGACTTGGTCGCCCCCTGGCGAGATGAGGATGTCTGACAGTGGCGGATCTGGCGCAAGAGCGTCATGTTTTCGGTCTCGGCCAAGTACGTCAGGCTATCGGCAGTACCAACTGTCCGCGCACCGGGTCGCCGGTGGTCTGCTGGCGGGGCATCAATTCCCACGTGACGGTGAGCTGACTGCCGGGTACCAGGTCTCCGGGGACGACTGTCGCTATCTGGAAGGTCAGTGACCCGCCCGCCGGGACGGTCGTCGCTGGGCGGCAGTTGAGTTGGTAGAGCAGGCGGACGTTGACCGGCTCACCGAGGTCGTCGCGTGAGGCATGCAGCTCAAGCCCGTACGCTGGGCACGGTCGCAGCGCGATCGGCTCACCAGTCGGGTTGGTCAATGCGACCCGGAGGATGATCCGCTCCTTTGGCCGGGCGCTCGCCGGGCCCGTGATCTCGGCGGTCATTCGCTGGAGCGGCGACGGGCCGATCGGTGTCAGATCCACCGCTTCGTCGAATGCACTCGATGAGAGTGTTGCCTTGACGGTCGGTTTGACCGCTGCGGGGTTACACGCCGGTCGCTCGGTGGCGGCGAGCGTGACTCGCAGGGTACCGCCGTCGTGCGGAAGTTCGACGGCCAATCGCGTCTGGTCGGTGAGCTCCGCGCAGAAGGGGCCGTCCCAGTCCAGCCGCAGCGATGCATGGCCGTCGGGTGGGATCCCGGTCACCCGGGCACGTGCCTTGGCGTTGATCTGGTGGCGGTAGTTCATGGGGATCGTCTTCGCGCCGGTCACCATGGTCGTCGGCGCCTCGCCCTGGAGGGTGCACCATGTGGTCGAGGTGTTGTGGAGATCGACGTAGCCGTAAAGATGGCTGATGTTCGCGTCGAAGCCCCTGGGTTTCTCCACACCGTAATTCGGGGTGATCCAGGACGCGAGTATCCCGGAAAGTTGTTTCGCCCGGCAGGGCTTGGCGCCGGCTGGTGGGCTCGGTGGTGCCGAGTGCAGGTAGATGTCTCTGCTGTCGAGCGGTTCGTCAACCCAGGGTACCGAACCGTCGGAGGCCAGATTGTATGCCTCCGGCGGCGCGGAGACCGATGTACGCACCGCGGTGGCAGAATCAGGCGGTGAAGTGGTGTTTGAGGGGCCGGTTCGAACGCATCCGCTCAGGCCAGCCAGCACCACAGCAGCGAGGGCGAGCATCGGCCCGATCCGCATCCGGTATCCCCTGACGTTGGCAACATCGACCGTGGACCCTGCGGCTGAGAGCATACTCGCGTCTGTCCGTAAACGTTGCACAGGAGATCGACGAGGCGGATGGGTGGCTGGCCGACACCACCGTGCTGCCGCTGGCCTACCACTGCTGGGTGCGCGGTCGGTCGAGGAGGCGGTCTTCGGCGGCTACCGGACCCAGATCGAGCGGCTGCGTCCCGGCTGCCCGCCCCCGGCGTTGCAGACCCAGCACGCGAAGTCCCTGGGCTTCGACGTTGTCGTGTTGTTCCTTGACGAGTTGGTGTTGTGGCTGTCTGGATTATCTGGACGATCATCGCCACGTTCGAGCGGGTCCGGCCCATCCACACGGCACGACGGCGACCGCGCAGCGGCATGCAGCGCGTGGGGATCGTTACGGAACGTGATTATCGTGGATAGCACCTGACGTGCCTGGGGTCGCAGGTGTCGAAAATTTCCGGCAGCAGACCGAAAACGGTAGTCGGACGAACTCGATGGCCAGCTCAACTTGGGCACTGCTCAGGCAAGTGGACGGGGATGTTTCACACTTGGCGCTTGACTTCGCGAAAGTTATCGGTAACATTTCCAGAACTGTACGTCATACTCATGACGATCACTTTCTTGTCCCTTGTGGCCACAACACATGGCGGGTGGCTGGCTCGGCCATGGAGGGGCTGCGATCACGGAGGGCACCATGCAGCGCCGATTTACCACATTGCTCATTCCGGTTCTCGCGCTGCTGCTCGTCGCGGCGTGCTCGAGCGGTTCCGATGACGGGTCCACCGGCTCCGGGGCGGATGCCACGTTCGAGTTCTGGTCGTTCACCGGTATCAACCAGAAGGCCGACGTCGAGCGGTACACCAAGGCGCATCCTGACCGGAAGGTCAAGCTCACCGAGGTGGGCAGCACCGCAGAGACCGCCCAGGCGCTCACCACCGCCCTGGCCGGCGGCAAGGTCCCCGACCTCGCCCTGGTCCAGGCCGATGACCTGCCGAAGTTCATGCAGACCCCGGACAACTTCGTCGATCTTGCTTCGCTGGGGGCCGACGCGATGAAGGGGGACTACCTCGACTGGGTCATCGCGCAGTCCAGCACCGGGGACGGCCGGATCTTCGGGATACCGACCGACGTCGGTGGTCTCGCGGTCGCGTACCGGACCGACCTGTTCGAGGCCGCTGGCCTGCCCACCAACCGGGACGAGGTCTCCAAGCTGTGGCCCACCTGGGAGGCGTTCATCGAGACGGGCAAGCGGTACGTCCAGGCGACTGGCAAGTCGTTCCTGGACAACGCGCCGACGAGCATCTACTTCCAGGTTGTCAACCAGGGTGCGGAACGCTACTACGACAACACCACCCACAAGCCGTCGTACGACCAGAACCCCCAGGTCAAGACGGCGTTCGATCTGACGCTGACCACGATCGCGGCGAACATCACCGCCAAGCAGAACACGTTCTCGTCGGGATGGACCGCTGGCCTGGGCAAGGGCGACTTCGCCGTGGTGTCCGCGCCCTCGTGGATGCTCAAGTCGATCCGGCTGAACGCCCCAGCCACCGAAGGCAAGTGGGATGTGGCCACGATCCCTGGCGGCGCGGGGAACTGGGGCGGTAGCTTCCTGGTGATCCCGAAACGTGCCAAGCACCCGAAGGCGGCCTGGGACTACATCGCCGCTATGCAGTCCCCCGCCGGGCAGCTCGAGCAGTTCCTGACCACCGGATCGCTGCCAACCACGCCGTCGGTCTACACCGACCAGCGGCTGCTGGACAAGAAGGACTCGTTCTTCTCCGACGCCCCGACCGGCAAGATCTTCACGGAGTCGGTGCGGAACCTCAAACCGTTCCACTTCGGTCCGGAGGACGGCACCATCGGGACCGAGTTCCTCAATGTCCTCACCAGTGTCGAGCAGGGCAAAGTCGCGCCGGACAAAGCCTGGAGCACCTCCATGTCCAACGTGAAGAACGCCATCCGGGGCTGAGGCAGACCGGGGTGCGTCGCCCGTATGCCTCCGGGCGACGCACCCCGCGAGAGGTGACCGCCGTGACAACCATGCTCCCCGCGGCCGCAGATGTGCGGCCGTCCCCGTCTCGGACCCGGGCCATGCGTCTGCCGGTGCGCGAACGGCTGGCTCCCTACGCGTACGTTGCGCCGTTCTTCCTGCTGTTCGCGGTGTTCGGCCTGTTCCCACTGCTGTTCACGTTCTATGTTGCGCTGTTCGACTGGAACCCCATCGGGGAGCACACGTTCACCGGGATGGCCAACTTCACCAGGTTGGTGGAGGATCCGCGGTTCTGGGGAGCGCTGCGCAACACGGTCAGCATCTGGGTGCTGTCGACTGTTCCGCAGTTGCTGCTCGCACTCGGGGTGGCGCACCTGCTCAACCACGCCCGGCTCCGAGCCGCAGCATTCTTCCGGATGTCGGTGCTGGTCCCGTACATCACCTCGGTCGCGGCGACCACCATCGTCTTCGCGCAACTCTTCGACCGCGACTACGGCATGCTCAACTGGCTGCTCGGCCTGCTGGGGTTCGATCACATCGAGTTCAGCGCCTCGGTCCTCGGCAGCCACCTCATGATTGCCGCCATGGTGATCTGGCGCTGGACCGGATACAACACCCTGCTGTACCTCGCCGCGCTACAGGCCGTACCGCAGGAGGTGTACGAGGCCGCGTCCGTGGACGGCGCGGGCGGCTGGCGGCAGTTGCGTCACATCACGATTCCCGCGCTTCGGCCCATCATCGTGTTCACCGTGGTCACCTCGACGATCGGCGGTCTGCAGATCTTCACGGAACCGCTGCTACTGGACCCGACAGCGAGCATGACGTGCGGGGCGGCCCGGCAGTGCCAGACCCTCACCCTCTTCTTGTACGAGCAGGGGTTCGGCCGGTTCCACTTCGGCTACGGCGCGGCGATCGGCGTGGCGCTGTTCGTCATGGTGGTGCTGGCCGCCACTGTCAACTACCTGCTGGCCACCCGGATCCGTGCGGAGCGACCATGAACAGACCGTCCCAGGTACCCGGCGGGCAGGCGTCCGCCACATCGTCGACCGGCACCGCACGGCGCCCGCGCCGCCGCAGGGTGGGCGCGGTGGCGTGGTGGGTGTACGGCCTACTCACGGTCATGGTACTGATCTGTCTGTTCCCGCTGTACTGGATGTTCGTGGTGGCCACCACCGACTCGGCCACCGCCACGAGCCTTCCGCCGCACGTGCTGCCCGGTGACAACTTCCTGCACCTGGCGAACCTGGTGTTCAGCACGGTGCCGTTCGTACAGGCACTGGTCAACAGTCTCATCGTGGCCACAGCCATCGGGGCGGGGCAGGCCCTGCTGTGCGCACTGGCCGGGTTCGCGTTCGCGAAACTCGCCTTCCGCGGTCGTGACCTGCTGTTCCTCATCGTGGTACTCACCATGACGGTGCCCACCCAACTGGCAGTCATCCCGCAGTATCTGATCATCTCGAAGCTCGGGTGGGTGGACTCGCTGCAAGCCATCATCGTGCCCGGACTGGTGAGCGCGTTCGGGATCTTCTGGATGCGCCAGCACATCGCGCACGCCATCGACGACGAGCTGCTACAGGCCGCACGGGTGGACGGCGCCACCACCTGGCAGGTGTTCTGGCGAATCGTGTTCCCACTGGTGCGGCCAGCGGCGTTCGTGCTTGGGTTGTTCGGGTTCGTCACCGCGTGGAACGACTTCCTGTGGCCGTTCATCGTGCTCAAGTCCCCGGAACGCTACACCGTCCAGATCGCCATCAAGGCACTGCAGAGCAGCCGGGACATCGACCTCGGGCTGGCCATGTCCGGCTCCTTCCTGGCTACCCTGCCCTTGCTGGTGCTGTTCGTCTTCGTAGGACGACGCCTGGTGGCCGGGATCATGGAGGGGGCGTTCAAGGGTTGACCCGTCCCCTCCGCAGATCAGGAGCGTCTCATGCCAGCACCTGTGCCCAACCCGGTCGAGGACCAGTCGCCGCGGGTCATCCTGCCGCTGTTGATGCGCTCGGGCACCGTCGTGCCCGCCGCAGTGCGGCTCACCAGCGCCCACTCCGACCTCGACCTCACCGACGGCGTGATCAGCATCCGGGCCGGGGCCACGGTGACCGCCCCGGTCCGGGTGCTGCCCGCTGCCGCCGGTGACCGGCCCTCTGCCGCCGGTGACCGGCCCGCCGACCCGGACACCTTCCAGGTCACCGTGCTGCCGGCGGATACCCCGGTACTGCTGGCCGGCACCCGATCCCCGGATCCCGACCCGGCCGTGTATCCTGCTCGCCTCGCGGGCAGCCTGCACCTGACCCTGGTGACGGCGGAGGGCGCCGTCACCCGCCTCAACGATGGTCGCGGAATCCTCTTCCCCCAGTCGGTGCCCACCAGCCACCTTGACGTACGGCGGGTACGCACCCTCACCGACCCGTGGGTGTTCGCCACCCCGGACGGGTACGCGGTCGTCGCCTCACCGGCGTTGCGCGACGGTGCACCCGAGCCAGCCGCAGCAACCTCGGTCCTGCTGTTCCACACCACAGACCTGGTCGACTACCAGGAGATCGGACTCGTGCGGGTCACCGGTTCGGGGGGCGTTCGGCACCCCGGTGGGGTCTACGACAGCGCCCGTGGCGACTTCGTGCTGTGGTGGACCGACAACGTGGGCCGGGTATGGTCGTCGCATTCGGGCGCCCTGTCCGGACCGTGGGCGCCGGCCAGATCCGGCGCGCCGCACGTCCCGGCGCTCCAGGTGCCGGAGCCGGCCGCTGGCCACCGGCCGACCTGTGCTCTGCCGGTGCCAGAGGCGATCGCCAGCCGGCTGCTGCGTCGCTACGCGCCGGTCCGCAACGTCGCGGTGGAGGTGCCGCCGCTACGGGTCACGCCGGGGACCGCCCTACCGGACTTGCCGGGGCCCGCCCTACCGGACTTGCCGTGGGCCGAGCTCACCTACGACGACGGATCGACCGCCCGGCGACCTGTCGACTGGGACCCTGCGGCACTTGCCGCCGTCGACTGGAGCACCCCCGGCGAGTATCCGGTCACCGGCATCGTCCGCCAGCGCCGGTACCCGTTTCCGTTCGTTGTCGACCGGGCAGACCCGACCGTGCTGCACTACCAGGGGCGCTGGTACTTCATCGCCACCGATGACCCCGGCGGGCACTGTGTGGCCACCACCGGCCTGCTGATCCGGGTGGCGGACAGCATCGCAGATCTCGCAGCGGCCGACGACCACACCATCCTCGGGGTCGGTCCGGCCGGGATCGCTGGCTGCTTCTGGGCACCGGAACTGCACCTGGTTGGTGGCCGCCTGCACTGTTTCTTCGCGCCGAGCGTCGGTGCGGCCGACTGGCGACGGGTCCAGTGCCATGTGCTGCGGCTGCGGGAGGGCGGCGATCCCGTGGTCGCGGCCGACTGGGAGCCACCCCGCCCGGTCCGCCAGGCCGACGGCGCACCCCTGCAACGCGACCTGGACCATCCTGGGCTCAGCCTGGACATGACCACCTTCGAGGACTCCGGACGCACCTACCTGGTCTGGTCCCAGCGCTACATCACCGACCGGATCGGCGACGCCGAACTGTGGATCGCGACGGTCGACCCTGCCGCCCCATGGCATCTGACCAGCCCTCCGGTCCGACTCCTCGCGGCAGGGTACGGCTGGGACGATGACGTTGCAGAGGGGCCCTACCTGCTGCGGCACGGCGACCGCCTCGTGCTCACCTACTCGGGTTCTGCGGTCGGACCGACCTACGCCGTGGGTGCAATCGAAGCGACCAGCGGCGCGGACCTGCTCGACCCGGGGGCGTGGATCCGCAGCCACGCACCGGTGCTCAGCACCGGCAGCCAGTTCAACCACTGGGGACCGGGCCACAACACGTTCGGCCGGGACGAGGACGGCCTGACCATCGTGGCCTTCCACGCTCATCCCACCCTCGCAACACGGGGGCGGTGCGTGGCGCTGCGGCGCATCCACTGGGCCGCCGACGGCCACCTGATCCTCGACCAGCGCCCCGACGACGAGGTCGCGCCACACCTGCGGGCAGTACGCACGCTGATCCAGGTGGGCCACCGTGGCCAGGGCGCTTCCCGAGGCTGAGACCACAACTGTCCGATTTGACCACACCAAATGTTCATCCCCTTTCGGAAGGAGCACTGTCATGACTGGTACATCTGGCCGAACCGGCAGGCTGCGGATCGTCACGGGCATCGCCATGGCAGCGGCCCTCGTCGGCGGCGCAGCGGCGGTGGCACTGGGCCCGCCACTGGTGGGAGCCAATGCGGCGGCCACAGCAGACACCCTGCGGGCCGCGGCCGCCCAGTCTGGCATGTTCTTCGGCGTCGCGGCCTCACCCGGCCGGCTCAACTCGATCGTCGCGCGCGAGTTCAGCCAACTGACTCCCGAGAACGACATGAAACCGGAGACGATCGCTGGCGCTGGTGGCACGATCCAGAACACCGGCAACGCTGACACCCTCGTCAACTACGCCCAGACCAACAGCATGGTCGTCCGTGGACACACCATGGTCTGGTACTCGCAGGCCGGCCAGTTGCAGGGTGCCAGCCAGTCGACGCTGAACACCTACATCAAGAATGCCCTGCTGAAATGGGGCAACAAGATCTCGTACTGGGACGTCGTCAACGAGTCGCTGGACGACAACAATACCGGGCAGCGGCGCAATCAGTGGCCACACACCCTGGACCGGGATGCGAACGGCGATGGCGACTACTTCGACGCGAGCGACACCGACTACATCCGTGAGTCATTCCGCCAGGCCAGGCAGGTGGTCCAGCAATCCGGGCTGACCACGAAACTCTGCATCAACGACTACGACGTCGAAGGACTGACCGTCCGCGGCGGCGCCAAGAACAAAAAGTCCGATGCGCTGTACGACATCGTGAAAACGTACAGCCAGGAGCCGTACAAGTACATCGACTGTGTCGGGTTTCAGAGCCACTTCAACGACAACCCCAACAGCATCATCTCTGATGACCTGCAAGCCAACATCCAGCGGTTCGCAGATCTGGGGGTCGAGGTACACCTGACCGAGCTGGACATCGATGACGACCTGAGCAACAACGACATCGGTGACGGACAGGCCGCGAACTATCGCAAGGTGGTGCGCGCCTGCCTGAACGTCGCCAAGTGCACCGGCATCACCGTCTGGGGTATCTCCGACAACGAGTCCTGGCGGTCGTCCGAGCGTGGACTGCTGTTCACCGGGAGCAACGGCAGCTACCAGAAGAAGTCCGCGTACTACGCCGTGCTCGACGAGCTCAACAAGGGGCGCCAGACGACGAGTCCGTCGCCGTCCGGCCCGTCGCCGTCCGGCCCGTCGTCGAGTCCGTCGTCCTCGACCTCCGCCTCCTCGAACCCGTCGCCCTCGAACCCGTCGCCCTCGAACCCGTCGCCCTCGAACCCGCCCTCGTCGAGCCCGGTCTCGCCGCCGCCCCCCGCCGGATGCTCGGCGTCGGTCGCCCTCAACTCGTGGGACGGCGGGTTCGTCGCAACGGTACGGGTCACCGCCGGCTCCGCACCGATCAACGGGTGGACGGTGACGATCCCCCTGCCTGCCGGTGCCAGCGTCACCAACACGTGGAACGCCGTCCAGAGCGGCACCAGCGATACGGTGCAATACACCAACGTCAGCTACAACGGGCGGGTGGCCGCCGGCCAAAGCACCGAGTTCGGTTTCCAGGGCACCGGCAGCGGCACTGGTATGACGGCGGTCTGCGCCGCCTCCTGAGCCTTCGCGGACCTGCCCGCCGCCATGGTGACCACCAGCACGACTTGTCGTGGAGGGGGCGCGCGTTGGGCATGGTCTGGGGTTCGGGTTCAGTGCGGATGAGGTTGATCGCGGTGGGACAGTGGGCTCGATGGGCGTTGGCTGCCCCGTTCAGGGATCGCGTCGCAGCCGATCTCGGGTCTGTTCCACCCGTGCCGGGAATGCTCTGTTGTGCCAGTTTGTCGCTGATCAACGAACCCGGGTGATCTCCGGTCAGGAGCTTCCGCACTCCATGGTCATGATCATCCCTGCGCTATGTAGGTCATCACCCCCTTGTTGACCTACGTGGTGCAGGGATGATCATGACCATGA
>JAFGOK010000403.1 GCA_016926535.1 Micromonosporaceae bacterium
CGCGGGCAGCCACCTCACGGGCAGCCACCTCACGGCGTCCGGACCTGGCACCACCGGCCCAGGGCGGGGCAAAGCACCGGGCGGCCCAGGATCGCGACCTAGCCAGGCACCGAGAGTGCGGCGAGGCCGCCGACGATGGTCGATCGCGGCAGGGCTTACCGCCGCGGTTGTTGCCGTCGTCACAGGCGTCGCGATCGTCCCCCGGTTCGATTCCGGACATCCGGCAACGTCTGCCGACAAGCGGGCCGAGGCGACCAATTCCAACATGGTCGCTGGGGCGGGCGCTTCGCCCGCAGCGGTGCGCCGCCTCGCAACCGGCACGGACTACACCCCAGAGACCCTTGGCCAGGCCGGAGGACCGGCAGCATCCGACGATCTGGCGCTGTCCTCCGACAGCGCCTCGGACAGCGCCTCGGACAGCGCCTCCGACAGCCGTTCCCGCGAGCAGACAGCGGCTGGCGCCCAGGGTGAGGGTGCTCCTCGGGCTGAAGCCTCCGACGGCCTCGACCGCCTCGCCGATCTGGCAGCCCTCGACGCCTGCCTTGCGGCCGTGACGGCCCGCTATGGGGGAACCGTCAGCGTCGTCGACTACGCCCGGTTCAATGGCAGCCCAGCGCTGGTTGTCGTGCTGGTCAACACCGCTCAGGCATCCCCGGGACGTCTCATTGTCGTTGTCGGCCCATCGTGCGGGCTCCCTGGTAGGGGCTCCGACGAGCGCCACGTCGCCGTCGCATGACGTGATCGCAGAAGGTGCCAGCAGCCGACTTGTCATGACTCGACGGAGGTGTGACGCGGACGGGTGTGACATGGCTGTCAGCGCCCGATGGGAATCCTGGGTTCGTACGATGGGTTCTGTCCAGGTCAGCCTCGGCACGACCGGGACCTGCCGGTAATCAGTCAAGGGAGTTGTCATGGACGAGGTCCGCAGTCTGATCGTCATCGGTTCTGGGCCTGCGGGATACACCGCGGCGACCTACGCTGCGAGAGCGGGTCTGCGACCACTGGTGGTCGAGGGAATCGCCTCCGGCGGGGCCCTCACGACGACGACAGAGGTCGAGAACTTCCCCGGCTTCCCGGAAGGGGTGCTCGGACCGGATCTCATGGACAACATGAGGCGGCAGGCCGAACGGTTTGGGGCGGAGTTCCTCACGGAAGATGCGACCAGGGTGGCGCTGGCCGATCCGGTCAAGACGGTATGGACGAGCGATTCCGTTTACCGGGCGCACGCTGTGATCCTCGCGACGGGGTCGGCGTGGCGCCCGCTGAACGTGCCCGGTGAGCGTGAGCTGCTCGGTCACGGGGTCTCTTCCTGCGCAACCTGTGACGGCTTCTTCTTCCGTGGCCAGGATATTGCCGTCGTTGGCGGGGGCGATTCTGCGATGGAGGAGGCGGTCTTCCTGACGAGATTCGCCTCAACCGTCACTATCATCCACCGCAGGGAGCAGTTCCGCGCAAGCAAGATCATGACAGAACGAGCGATGTCGAATGAGAAGATCCGGCTGGCCCTCAACGCTGTCGTGACCGAGGTCGTCAACGTTGGTGGAAAGGTGGGAGGGGTGCGGATCCGGGACGTCCAGACCGGGGAGTCCTCGGACCTCGACGTGACGGGAGTCTTCATCGCGATTGGCCACGATCCCCGCAGCGAGCTCTTCCGCGGGCAGGTCGACCTTGACGAGGCGGGGTACGTCCGGGTGGAGGCCCCGAGCACGAGGACCAGTGTTTCCGGCGTTTTCGCCGCAGGGGACCTTGTCGATCACACCTACCGCCAGGCCATCACCGCGGCGGGCACGGGTTGCGCCGCAGCGCTCGACGCGGAGCGGTACATCGCTGCACTGGATACCCTGCACTGAACACGACGCAGGGCAAGCGTCGGCACGACCGGCGACATTCCACTACCCGTACTGACAGGGAGACTCATGGGAGCGGCGAAGGCTGTCACAGATACAACCTTTGCGCAGGAGGTGCTGAAGAGCCCGACGCCTGTTGTGGTCGATTTCTGGGCAGAGTGGTGCATCCAATGCCCTAAGCTCGAAACAGTCCTCGCAGAGCTGGCCACAACAGATCTCGCTAGCAAGGTCAAATTTGTGAAGGTTGACATCGACGTCAACCCTCAAGTCACTCAGTGCTACCGGGTGATGTCAGTCCCGACCATCACCATCTTCAAAAGCGGCGAACCTGTCGGATCCGTCACCGGGCTTCGACCAAAGCGTGAGCTGATTCGCCTCATCGAATCGGCACTGTAGGACGCACGTCGACCGCGGTTGACTCACCAGCCGCGCCCCGCGATCGTTGCGGGGCGCGGCTGGTCACATCTGGTGTCCATACACCCGAGCGACGACATCGATGCGACGGCGGTAGGCTCGCCCAGTCCCACCCCGCTGTGGTGAAAAGCCCCATGTTGATCGAAGGAGGTCCCATGCGTGCGATTCGTCGCGGGACGCAAGGCGCCGCCGTCGCTGTAATCCGAGGCATCCTTATTGATCTTGGCCTTCTGGCCAATCAGACGGCAGATGCTCAGGCCAACGAGGACTCCCAGTCCTACGACGAAACGGTCGAGCAGGCAGTCCGGCTGTTCCAGCAGGATCGTGGCCTCAGCGTTGATGGCATCGTCGGTGATGAGACCTGGAGAGCCTTGGACTCCGCACGGTGGCGACTCGGGCAACGAACGCTGCGTCACGTCCGCTCGGCCCCAATGCACGGGGACGACGTCCACCAGCTCCAGGAGCGACTGCTGGAGATGGGATATGACGTTGGCCGCACCGACGGGATCTACGGGGTGCGTACGGCGAGAGCGGTGGCCCAGTTCCAGCGCGAGGTCGGCCTGGGGTCGGATGGCGAGTGTGGTCCTGCCACGACCGCTGCCCTTCACCGCCTCGGCAGAAAGGTCGTTGGAGGACGCCCGCAACTCCTGCGCGAGACCGAGGCCTGCCGGGCCGCAGGACCAGCGCTGTTCGGAAAGCGTATCGTCATTGACCCAGGCCACGGAGGGCCTGACCCAGGTGTGATCGTCCAAGACGGACCAGAACGGCGGACTGAGGACGCGATCGTCTTCGACATCGCCCACCGGCTCGAAGGCCGGCTGACTGCGGCGGGAATGCGGGTGCACCTCACAAGAGGACCCTCGACAGAGACCTACCTGGCCAACGCAGAGCGAGCGGCCTTCGCGAATGACCTCGGAGCCGATCTCTTCGTGTCCATCCACCTGGACGGGCACAGCAACCCGGCAGCGCGTGGCGTCGCGACCTACCACTACGGCTCTGCCACCAGCGGTGCGACCTCGACGGTTGGCGAGCGACTCGCTGCCCTCTTCCAGCGGGAGATCGTGGTACGCGCTGGCCTTGACGACTGCAGAACCCATGCCAAGAGCTGGGACCTTCTGCGGATGACCTGGATGCCAGCGGTACGGGTCGACCTCGGCTACCTCACGTCGCCATCCGATCGTGCCCTGCTCATCACGCCGGATTTTCGCGACCGGTTGGTCGAGGCCATGATGGCGGCCATCCAGCGTCTGTACTTCCCCATCGAGTCCGACGTCGCAACGGGTTCGTTCGACGTCACGCGGCTGAGGGCGCTCCTTCCCGCCACGGTCGCAGCCGCGCCGTAGTAGCCGCGCCCGTGGTAGCCGCGCCGTAGTCATACCGCGATCAGGAGGACGCCCCTTCCAGGGCAGAGCGAGTCACCGGCCGTACCGGTCGTAGCAGTGCCTCAGGGCTCATGGAACCGAGCAGCTTCTCCAAGGCGTATTCGACGTCGGACTTCCACGACAGTGCTGTACGCAGCTCTAGTCGCAGCCGAGGAAAACGGATATGTGGACGAACGGTCTTGAAGCCTACTGATAAGAAAAAATCTGCCGGGGCCAGACACCCATGCTGGGCGTCGACCTCTTCGTCGTACTTGGCGTCCCCGAACGCCTCGATCGCTTTCACCCCCCGCTTGGTCAGATCCCGCGCGACGCCCTGAACCAGCATCCGGCCAAGACCGCCGCCAACGAACGGCTCGACGATGTGTGTGGTCATCAGCAGCACGGCATCGGGAGAGACTGGGGAGGTTGGAAAGGCCATCGAGCGCGGAACGTAGGCAGGCGGCGCGAACATGACGAAACCCGCGGGCATTCCATCCACGTAGACGAGTTTCCCGCAGGAGCCCCACTCCAGCAGGGTCTGCGAGACCCAGGCCTCCTTCTCAAGCGCGGGATCTCCGCTGGCACACGCGCGCTCCGCCGCTACTGGATCGAGCTCCCAGAACACGCATCTCCGACACCTCTGGGGAAGATCCTCCAACGTGTCGAGCGTCAGATTGACAAGCCGTCGCGACATCGGCGCATCTCCACGGATCGGTACGGTTGAGCCACGCGCTTGCCTCCTCTTCCCAGAGCGATGGTACGCGCGAACGGCATGCCGGGGGAGACAACCACACGAACCAGCCACTGAACGAGGTGCCGCTCGCACCCCGGCGGCAACTGGTGCCTGGACGCGCTCTGGCAAGATCC
>JAFGOK010000404.1 GCA_016926535.1 Micromonosporaceae bacterium
GCGACGACGAGGGCGGGGCTGCTCACCGGCCCGATGCGTGATCGGTTCGGATTCGTCGGCCAGCTGGAGTTCTACGAGGCCGGGGAGCTGGAGCAGGTGCTGTGCCGCTCGGCGCGCATCCTCGGTGTCAGCATCACCCCGGAAGGGGCCGCTGAGATCGCCGGCCGGTCCCGGGGGACTCCCCGGATCGCCAACCGCCTGCTGCGCCGGGTCCGCGACTATGCCGAGATCCGCGCGCAGGGGGTGGTCGACCGCCCGGCAGCCCGAGCGGCGCTGCGGGTGTACGACGTCGACGAGCGTGGTCTCGACCGGCTCGACCGAGCCGTTCTGCGAGCGCTGGTTGAAAATTTCGGTGGTGGACCGGTCGGCCTTTCGACCCTCGCGATTGCTGTTGGTGAGCAGCCCGATACGGTAGAGGAAGTCTGTGAACCGTTCCTGCTTCGGCTGGGTTTACTGCTTCGTACTCCGCGGGGACGGGTTGCGACAGCAGCGGGTTGGGGACACCTCGGGCTCCCAGCTCCGGCTGGTACGGTCGGCACTGATTCGGCCGGGATGACACCCCTGTTGGGGGCGGAGCCGGGGCAATTCGGCCCACCGTAACAGGAATGTGATCTACGCCAGTCGACGCGGCAAGGGACCCACGGGCTAGAATCGCCGCGGCCAAAACGTAGACACAATAGCGGCTCTGACAGGCCTGAGTGCCTGCAACGAAGGGGAAAGGCAGCGCAGTGTTAGCAGCAGACACGGCCTCAGGTGGGGGCGGCGGGCTCACCACTCTGATCATGTTGGCGTTGATGCTCGCCCTCCTGTATTTCCTGATGATCCGGCCCCAGCAGAGGCGCAGTCGCCGCATCGCCGAGATGCAGTCCTCGATGGGTATCGGCGATGAGGTCGTGACGGTTGGCGGGCTGTACGGCACAATCTGCTCAGTTGACGACGAGACGGTCATGCTCGAAATCGCGCCAGACGTTGTCGCCCGATACGCCCGCGCTTCCATCAGCAGGGTGGTCGTATCGGCCGCCGACCCTGAGGACGAATCTGACGACTCGACCGATGATGGTGACCTGGAGGTCGCCAGAGAGGGAGAGAAGTCGTCCTGAACGTCTCGTAGTACCAATCAGCTCCGCCGTCATATCGCTAGGGGAGACCGACCGCCGTGGCCGCACCGTCCGGACAGCTCAAGGCCTCGCGATACTTCGCCGCGTTACTGGCGATCATCGCGCTGATCTATGCGCTGGTGTTCTTTACAGGTGACAAGAAGCCGAAACCGAAACTGGGCCTTGACCTTCAGGGGGGCACCAGTATGACGTTGTCGGCGACGCAAGCCGATGGCTCCGCACCGAAGGATCCGAAGAGCCTCGAAGAGGCTCGGACCATCATCGCGGACCGCGTCGACCTGACCGGCGTTGCCGAGCCGGAGGTGGTCGTCGAGGGGGATCGGCACATCGTCGTCAATGTCGCGGGCGGCATGTCAGAGGATGAGCTCCGCGAGCTGGTCGCCCCGGCGAAGCTGCTGTTCCGCAAGGTGCTGGCGGAGACGACAGACACCGCGGTGGAGCCGGAGGAGAGCCCCTCGGCCTCGGCCGACGCGTCGGGCTCGCCAGCGACCTCTGAGAACCCGAGCGCCTCCGCCCCGGCGGCGACCTCGGCTCCGGCAGACGCTGCGGCCAGTGACAGTGCCGCTCCGGCTGACAGCGCGGCCCCGAGTGACAGTGCCTCGTCCAGCGAGGCGGCGGTCGCCCCGGACATCCAGGCCCAGCGTGATGAGGTGATCAAGAAGCTCGGTGAGGTGTACTCGCTGGCGACCCAGCTGCCAGATCC
This sequence comes from Micromonosporaceae bacterium, assembly GCA_016926535.1. Lineage (GTDB taxonomy): Bacteria > Actinomycetota > Actinomycetes > Mycobacteriales > Micromonosporaceae > JABDRL01. The sequence goes on from JAFGOK010000404.1 coordinate 1,822, forward strand.
GGATGCCTCGAACCCGCTCGGCGACGAGTACGTCCAGATGCTTGCCCCGTTCGGTCAGCTGACTCCCGAAGAGGTCGCGGTCCTCCCAGCCGAGATCCAGTTCAAGGTGCCGACCATCTCCTGCAAGCAGCTCAATGCCCGTCCGATCGGATCGCTGGTCGACCCGAAGCAGAAGGTCGTCGCCTGTGACGGCAACGAGGGCCAGGCAGCCAAGTACTCCCTGGACATCGCCAAGGTCGTCGGCGAGGACGTCGGTGGGGCAAGCTTCACCAACGACCCGAGCCAGGGCGGCTGGAAGGTCGACCTGAGCTTCAAGGGGGATGGCCAGGACAAGTGGACGGCGCTGACCAAGGAGGCGTACAACAACGGCGCCAAGGAGAAGGTCGCGATCGTCCTGGACAACGAGGTCGTTTCCGCTCCGTCGATCGAGGGCGTCATCTCCGGGGACGCGCAGATCACCGGGAGTTTCACCAAGAAGCAGGTCGAAACCCTCTCCCGGCAGCTCAAGTACGGATCTCTGCCGCTGGCGTTCAAGGTCGAGTCAGTGGACAGCGTCACCGCCACCATCGGTGAGCAGGCGATGTACGCCGGGCTGCTCGCCGGGGCGATCGGCCTGGCGCTGGTCATTCTCTACAGCCTGCTGTACTACCGGGCCCTTGGCTTGGTCGTCATCGTCAGCCTGATCGCCTCCGGCGCGGTCGTCTACGGCACTCTGGTGCTGCTGGGACGGGAGATGGGCTTCGCGCTGAGCCTCTCCGGGGTTGCCGGCTTCATCGTGGCGATCGGCATCACCGCCGACTCGTTCGTCGTCTTCTTCGAACGACTGAAAGACGAGGTCAAGGACGGTCGGACAGTCCGGAGCGCCGTTCCGAGGGCCTGGGTTCGCGCTCGGAGGACGATCATCTCGGCGGACATGGTGTCGTTCCTCGCGGCGCTGGTCCTCTACCTTCTGGCCGTCGGCCAGGTCAAGGGCTTCGCATTCACCCTGGGGCTTTCGACCGTCATTGACGTGGTCATCGTGTTCCTCTTCACTCACCCGCTGGTCGCTGTCCTGGCGCGGCTGAACATGTTCACCTCGCCCCGCATCTCCGGGCTGGGGAACATGCGGTCGGACAAGGACGTCACCGCGATTCGCTCGGCGGCGCGCTTCGGCGGCCTGCGCACGAAGGAGTCCTGATCATGTCCATCTTCGGACGCCTGTACCGGGGCGAGACAAAGATCAACTTCATCGGGCACCGCAAGCGGTGGTACCTCGCTTCGGCGGTCATACTGATGGTCTGTATCGGCAGCATGGTGTTCCGGGGCTTCAACCCAGGCATCGAGTTCGCCGGGGGCAACCAGTTCCTGGTCCCGGCCAAGGCCGGGGTCACCCTCGCAGACGTGCGGTCGTCCGTCGAGAACCTCGGCATCGAGATCGCCTCGGCGCAGGAGAAAGGCTCCGGGGACACGAAGTCGTTCGTCGTCCGGGCTCCGGAGTTGACCGACGAGCAGCGGGTCCAGGCCAAGGAAGCGGTCGCCGCAGCAGGAAAGGTCTCCGTTGACGAGGTCAACGTCTCGGAGGTCAGCTCCTCCTGGGGCGACGCGGTCACCCAGAAGGCCCTGCTCGGTCTGATCGTCTTCCTGATCGTCGTCGGGATCTACCTGTGGGCCCGTTACGAGCAGAAGATGGCGATCGCGGCGCTGAGCGCGCTGTTCCATGACCTGATCCTGACCGCTGGCATCTACTCGATCATCGGGTTCGAGGTCACGCCGGGAACGGTCATCGGGCTGCTGACCATTCTGGGGTACTCGCTCTACGACACCGTCGTCGTTTTCGACAAGGTCGACGAGAACACCAAGGGCATCCTGGGCCACAACCGGTTCAGCTACGCCGAGGCGGCCAACCTCGCGGTCAACCAGACCCTGATGCGGTCGATCAACACCTCACTGTTCGCGCTCCTGCCCGTCGGCGGCCTGCTGTTCGTCGGGGCGGGCCTGCTCGGGGTCGGGACGCTGAAGGACCTGGCACTCGTGCTGTTCGTCGGCATGATGACCGGGGCGTACTCCTCGCTGTTCCTGGCCACCCCGTGGCTGGTCGACCTCAAGCAGTTCGACTCCCGGTACAAGCTCCACGCGCAGCGGGTGGCGACCCGCAAGAGCGCGCTGGAGCGGGGCGAGGACTCCGACCGCCGCACGGTCCGGGCCGCCCGGGCGGCCAAGGCGGCATCGAAGGCCGCCACGGCCGGGGAGCCGGGCGACACCGCGGCGGACTCCGCAGCGGAAGGAGCCGAGACAGCGGCCAAGCGTCCGACGGTCGGGGCCGGGGCAGGCGGCGGCAAGGGGGGCGGCCGGTCAACGGCCACCAAAGCGACGGGCAAGAAGAAGAGCGGCGGCCGCAAGCGGTGACCGCTGAGCCGACCTCTGCGGGGCCGGCGGGCAATGCCCGCCGGCCCTCGGGCGACAGCGGCGACCAGATCGCTGATCTGGTCGCCCGGCACACCCTGGATGTTCCGGACTATCCCAAACCGGGCATCCTTTTCAAGGATCTCAGCCCGCTGTTCTCCTCTGGCCCGGCTCTTGCCGCGACGGCGGAGGCGATCGTCGCGACATACGGTCCGGCGGGGTTCGAGGTGGTCGCCGGCATCGAAGCGAGGGGATTCATCGTCGCCGCTGCGGTTGCCATGGTCGCCGGCGTTGGTGTCGTGCCCATCAGGAAGGCGGGGAAACTCCCCCGAACGGTGGTTTCCGCCAGTTACGACCTGGAGTATGGCCAGGCGACGATCGAGGTCCACGCCGATGCCGTCGCGCCGGGGCAGCGGGTGCTGCTGGTCGATGACGTGCTGGCCACCGGCGGGACGGCCCAGGCGGCCCTCGGGCTGATCGATCAGCTGGGCGGGCTGGTCGTCGGATTCTCCGTCCTCCTTGAGCTGGGGTTTCTCTCAGGGCGCAAGCGACTGGAGCGGGCGCCAGGCAATCCCGCGGTCCACTCGCTGCTGATCGCATAGCCCTGCTGGCCCCTTGTCTGGGGCATCTTCCAACGTCCTCCTGGCCGGGCAGGTGCCAGCGTTCGGTTGACAGAACCGTTGGGGCGTTGGGGGGCATCATGGTTCTCAACGGGCTCATCGTGGGATCGATGCGCGAATGACCTGGCGGATCTTGATGAGATCGCGGGTAGGATGACGATTCCGAAGTCGGTGAGGGAGGAGCGGCCGGTGTCCGGCGAGATCGCGCCTCCGGTGGAGAGCGCAGCCAGTGACGTGGCGGCGCCGCGACCGGTGAACACACCGTCATCCCCTGGGGAAGAGACTGACCACGTCCTGCCGGGGCTCGATGGACCGTCGCAGCGGTTCGGAGAGGCGCCGGGGGAGGGCACAACGCTCCCTGCCGCTGGCGGGGACACCCTGCCGGGGGACGCTTCCGGGGCGGTCGTCCTGCCCTTCCCAGTCGCTGGACTGGCCGAGATGGGCGACGATGAGCTGGTCGACGAGCGGATCGTGGTCCCTCAGACTGGCCCGGACGGCGAGACCAGGCAGCAGGGGAGCGGATCACTCGGACTGGTCGGGGCAGCACCGACCGGCCGGAGGGTCCGGGCCCGGCTGGCGAGGTTCAACGCACCGTGGCAGACGCCGCAGATCAGTGAGGCTCTGGAGCCGCTGATCAGCCAGCACCGCAACTCACACCCCAAGGCGGATGTCCGGCTGCTTCAGAAGGCATACGACACGGCGGAGCACTGGCACAGCGGGCAGTATCGCAAATCGGGTGACCCATTCATCACCCACCCGCTGGCGGTCGCCAACATTCTGGCCGATCTGGGCATGGACACCACGACGCTGATCGCCGCCCTGCTGCACGACACCATCGAGGACACCGCCTACGACCTCGATCAGATGCGGGCCGATTTCGGCGGTGAGGTCGTCCTCCTGGTTGAGGGAGTGACCAAGCTCGACCGGGTCAAGCTCAGCGACGCCGCGAAGGCAGAGACGATCCGCAAGATGGTCGTCGCGATGGCCAAGGATCCTCGGGTGCTGGTCATCAAGCTGGCCGATCGCCTGCACAACATGCGCACCCTGACCTTCCTGCCCCGGCCCAAGCAGGAGCAGAAGGCCAAGGAGACCCTGGAGATTCTGGCTCCCCTCGCTCACCGGCTCGGGATGAACACGATCAAGTGGGAGTTGGAGGATCTCGCCTTCAAGACGTTGTTCCCCAAGCGGTTCGAGGAGATCTACCGGCTCATCAATGAGCATGCTCCGCAGCGGGAGGCCCTGCTGAAGCAGGTGACCCAGCGCGTGGTCGCCGATCTCCGATCGGCGAAGATCAAGGCAGAGGTCACCGGTCGGCCGAAACACCTCTACTCGGTCTACCAGAAGATGATCGTGAGGGGTCGGGAGTTCGCCGACATCTACGACCTCATCGGCATCCGGATCCTGGTCGACACGGTCCGGGACTGCTACGCGGCCCTCGGCGTGATCCACGCGAACTGGCAGCCCGTGCCAGGGCGCTTCAAGGACTACATCGCGATGCCGAAGTTCAACATGTACCAGTCCCTGCACACCACGGTGATCGGCCCGACGGGCAAGCCGGTCGAGCTCCAGATCCGCACCTACGCGATGCACCGGACCGCGGAGTACGGCATCGCGGCCCACTGGCGGTACAAGGAGACCAAAGGCGCGACCATCGCGGGGCCGCCGGCCCACATCGATGAGATGACCTGGCTGCGGCAGTTGCTGGACTGGCAGCGGGAGGCCAGCGATCCCAGTGAGTTCCTCGATGCGCTGCGGTTCGACCTCTCCAGCCAGGAGGTGTACGTCTTCACGCCGAAGGGCGACGTCATCGCCCTTCCGACGGGGTCGACTCCGGTCGACTTCGCCTATGCCGTGCACACCGAGGTCGGGCACAAGTGCATCGGGGCGCGGGTCAACGGCAAGCTCGTGCCGCTGGAGTCGACGCTGTCCAACGGTGACGTCATCGAGATCTTCACCTCGAAGTCCGAGACCTCCGGCCCGACCCAGGACTGGCTCGGGTTCGTCAAGAGCCCCCGGGCCAGGACGAAGATCCGGCAGTACTTCAACAAGGAGCGCCGCGAGGAGGCGATCGAGGCCGGCAAGGAGGCCATGGTCAAGGCCATGCGCAAGCAGGGCCTGCCCCTCCAGCGGCTACTGACCTCGGAGTCCCTCAACACCATCGCCCGGGAGATTCATCTGGCCGACGTCGCGGCGTTGTACGCGGCGGTCGGGGAGAACCAGGTCTCCGCCCATGCGATCGTCTCCCGCCTGGTGGCAGGGTACGGCGGCGAGGAAGGTGCGGTCGAGGACATCGCCGAGGTCGCGACCCCGACCCGACCGCCGAGGTCCAGGGGTTCCCAGTCGGATCCCGGGGTCGTGGTGCGCGGGGTCGATGACGTGTGGATCAAGCTGGCCCGGTGCTGCACCCCAGTGCCCGGTGACGCGGTGTTCGGCTTCGTCACCCGCTCCGGCGGGGTTAGCGTGCACCGGGAGGACTGCGCCAACGCCGCTGATCTGCGCGAGCAGCAGGAGCGGGTGCTGGAGGTCACGTGGAAACCGAGCTCGGCCTCGACCTTCCTGGTTTCCGTGCAGGTTGAGGCGCTCGATCGGCACAAGCTGCTCACCGATGTCACCCGGGTGCTGTCGGACGAGAAGGTCAACATCCTGTCAGCGACGGTGACGACCACCCGGGACCGGGTGGCGGTCAGCCGCTTCAGCTTCGAGATGGCGGATCCGAAGCACCTGACCCACCTTCTGGCAGCAGTACGGCGGGTTGACGGCGTCTACGACGCCTACAGGGTGACTTCCGGGGCCTGAGCGCGAGAGCCCCCGGCCACACAGAGACTGGCCGGGGGTCTATTCGCCGCTTTTCGCTCGCCGCCGCGGGCCGCACCACGATCGATCAGATTGTCACGCGGTGCGGCCTGCGGCGGCAGCGACAGTGCCGGGCTACGGTGCCGCCGAGGTCGCGGCCGCCGCGGGGGCCGAGGCCTGCGGGGCGACGCTGACCGGTGGAAGGCTCGGCAGGGAGGCCGCGGCCGGATCCATGACCATGGAGGTGATGGTGACGTCGAGGTTCGGGGCTCCGTCGCCGGTGGTGCTCGGGTCGGCCGGGGTGACGCCAGCCATAGCGATCTTCTTCACGACGTCCAGGCCCTGGAGCACGTGGCCGAGCACGGTGTAGCTGGCGGGCAGCTCGCTGTCGCCGTACACGATGAAGAACTGGCTGCCGTTGGTGTTCGCCCCGGCGTTGGCCATGGCGACGGTGCCCTCCGGATAGGTCGGGACCTTGCCGACGGGCAGGTTCTCATCCGGGATCGTGTAGTCCGGGCCGCCCATGCCGGTGCCGGTCGGGTCGCCGCACTGCAAGACATAGATGCCCTCGGTCGTCATGCGGTGGCACTTCGTGTTGTCGAAGTACTTCAGACCTGCGAGGTGCGTGAAGCTCGCCGCGGTGCAGGGTGCCTTGCCGGTGTCGACCTGGACCCGCATCGTTCCCTGGCTCGTGTTGAGCGTCATCAGCTGCACCCCGGACCGGACCACCATGCTTTCCGGCGGGATGCCGACCTGCTTGGTCGTACTGGGCAGGGGCGAAGGCTCGGCGCTCGGATCGAGGGCGGGCTGGTACGCACAGGCAGCCGGGGAGGACGCCGCCGACGGAGTGCCGTCGTCGCCGGTCGCGAGCACCGTTATCACGACGACGGTGCCGACGATGAGGACAAATGCAGTGGAACTGGAGACGATCATCTTGATGCGTCTGCGGCGGCGTGCGGCCTCGGCGCGGATCGCCATCTCCCGCTCCAACCGCGCCCGCGCCGCTGCGCGTTGCCGGTCCCGGAAGGACGTCACGGTTCTCTTCTCCCTGCGGTAGGGGGCCCCGGGCATCCGGGGCCCCGGAATAGTCGGGGTGGACGGTAGATCAGGAGCTGGCCGGGGCGCTGGGGACCGCGTCGGCACTTGGCGTCGCGGCGTTCGGATCCGTTGCCGGAACCGACGCGGAGGCCGAAGCGGCGATCGCGGTCTTGCGGACCGACCCGACCGTCAGGGTGGTGACGGCGACCTCTTCCTTCGGCGCGCCGTCCGTCTGGGCGGCCCCGTCCTTGTCCGCGACCCCGACGGCGCCGATGCCCTCCACGACCTCAATGCCCTTGACCACCGTTCCGATGATCGAGAACTCGGAGGGGACGTCCGGGCTGTCCTTGAAGAAGATGTAGAACTGGCTGCCGTTGGTGTTCGGGCCGTTGTTCGAGAACGCCACGGTACCGCGCGGGTACAGGTAGGTGTTGGAGACCGCTGAGGGTGAGGCGGACGGGTCGGCCGAGGCCGGCGCGGTCGTCGAGGTCGGGGTGGCGCTCGTGGCGCTCGTGGCGCTCGTCGCGGAGTCCGCGACCTGCGGGCTGGGGCTGGCCTCCGACTGGGCATTGACCGGAAGGTTCTCGTCAACGGAGTAGTACTTCGGGCCGCCGAGCCCGCTGGCCTTGGGATCGCCGCACTGGAGGGCGAAGAAGGAGCCGTTGACCAGGCGATGGCAGGTGGTGCTGTTGAAGAACTTCTTCTCCGCCAGGTAGCTCAGGCTCGCGGCGGAGCACGGCACCTTGGACAGGTCCATCTCGACCTCGACCGTGCCCTTGCCGAGCTCGATGGTCATGGTCTTGAACCCGGACTTCGGGATCCCGCGGGTCGGCGGGGTACCGACATCCTGGAGGTCGACATTCGCGTCGTTCTCGTTCGGGGTCCATGCGCACACGTCTGGCGTCCTGGGCTCGGGGTCGAAGGCGCCGCCCGCCCAAGCCCCGACCAGTCCCACAGCGGCGATCGTCGTGATCGCGACGCCACCCGCTTGCCAGCGCCTCCGCTTGCGCGCCGCCAACGCGCGACGAGCGATCTGGCGCTCGGCCTTGGCACGCGCCAGAGCGCGCTGCCGGTTCTTGCTGGAAGCCACCGATGCTCCCTTCCCACCTGGCATACCGGTTCGAATGTCGGCGGCGCCCTACTTGAGAGAATCGAGATGCGCGCCGTATCACACGCCCGCCAGAGTGTACGGGCAAAAGCTGGGACCTGGGCCACCGCCCAGGGACAATCTGCTCTCCGGCTACGCTTGCCCGAGGGGCAAAACCACACTCCAAGGAGGGAATTCCGTGCTCATCGCCGGTTTGACCGCTGAGCTATTCGCGGCAAACTGTTATGTGCTCGCCCTGGCAGACGGTATGCCCTGCGTCGTACTCGATCCGGGCGTTGGCGTCACTGACCCCTTGGGTGACCTGCTGAGACAGCACAACCTCACCCCGGAGGCCGTGCTGCTGACCCACGGTCATTTCGACCACACCGCTTCGGCGCGCGAAATTTGCGAGCGGTGGGAGGTCCCCGCCTACATCCACCCGGCGGATCGCGGGCAACTGGCCGATCCGGCCTCGGGCGTATCGCCGGATCTCCGGGCGTTGATCGGCGAAGGTTTCATCCCGAGCGAGCCTGAGACCGTCTGTGACCTGCGCGACGGTCAGGTGCTGCGGATCGCCGGTCTCGACTTGACGGTGGCGCACGCCCCCGGGCACACCCCTGGATCGGTGCTGGTGCTCACCGGGGCGGCGGAGGGTGCCGCGGAGGGTGCTGCGGAGGGTGCTACGGAGGGTGCTGCGGTGTGCTGCTCCGGGGATGTGCTGTTCGCCGGATCCGTCGGGAGGACAGACCTGCCGGGAGGCGACCCCGCCGCCATGCTGGCGACGCTGCGTGACACGATTCTGTCCCTGGACGACCCGACGGTCGTGCTGCCTGGGCACGGCCCGCGGACGACGATCGGGCGCCAGCGCGCTGGCAACCCGTTCCTGCAGGAGGCAATCATGGCTGGTCCCACGCCAGGACTGGGCACCGAGCACCGAGGCTGATGGGCGCGACGATGGCACGACTGACCCCGATTTCCGGCTTCCCGGAATGGCTGCCCTGGCAGCGGATGATCGAGCAGCGGCTCGTCGACCGCCTGCGCGCCGCCTTCGAGCGGCATGGTTTCTCCCCGCTGGAGACCCGCGCGGTGGAGCCGCTCGACCAGTTGCTGCGCAAGGGCGAGACCAGCAAGGAGGTCTATGTCCTGCGCCGGCTCCAGGCCGAGCCTGGAGAGGAGATCGCCGACGATGCGCTGGGCCTCCACTTCGACCTGACCGTTCCGTTCGCGCGGTTCGTGCTTGAGAATGCCGGCCGGCTCCAGTTCCCGTTCCGCCGCTACCAGATCCAGAAGGTCTGGCGGGGGGAGCGCCCGGCCGCCGGCCGGTACCGGGAGTTCTGCCAGGCCGACATCGACATCGTGGACCGCGAGACCCTTCCGGCGCACTACGAGGCGGAGCTGCCGCTGGTGCTCGGCGACGCCCTGGGGTCCCTCCCGATCCCGCCGGTCGGGATCCGGGCCAATAACCGCAAGCTGTGTGAGGGGTTCTACCTGGGGCTCGGGCTGGACGACCCGGCCGTGGTGCTGCAGGCGGTCGACAAGCTCGACAAGATCGGTCCACAGCGGGTGGCGGAGCTGCTGGCGGAGACCGCCCAGGCGGGCGAGGCCCAGATCAAGGCCTGCCTGGCCCTGGCTGGCATATCGACGGGCGACGACTCCTTTGTTCCGGCCGTGCGCCAGCTCGGGGTCGAGCACCCGCTGCTCGACGAGGGGCTCGCGGAGCTGGCCGCGGTGGTGGCGACGGCCCGCGAGCACGCTCCCGGCCTGCTCGTCGCCGATATGAAGATCGCGAGAGGCCTGGACTACTACACCGGTACCGTCTACGAGGCCCAGCTGCGCGGGTTTGAGAGCGCCGGCGCGGTGTGTGCCGGTGGGCGATACGACAACCTGGCGACCTCGGGGACGGATCGGTACCCGGGGATCGGCCTGTCCATCGGGGTGACCCGTATCCTCGGCCTGCTGTTCGGGGCGGGCGCCCTTGCCCTGTCCCGGCAGGTGCCGACCTGCGTGTTCGTCGCGCTGCCGGCGGAGTCCGACCGCCCGGCGGCCAACCGGATCGCCGCGGCGCTGCGGCGGCGGGACATCCCGACCGAGGTGTCGGCAAGCCCGGCGAAATACGGCAAGCAGATCAAGGTGGCCGCGCGGAGAGGTATCCCGTTCGTGTGGTTTCCTGGGGTGGACGGTGCCCCGGACGAGGTCAAGGACATCCGCTCCGGGGAGCAGCTCGTCGCGGACCCGGAGTGCTGGGGGCCACCCGATGATGACCGCTATCCGGTCGTGACCGCCACGACCGGGGAGTCCTAAGGAGATCCAGTGATCCGTACCCATGACGCCGGAGGCCTGCGGGCCTGCGCCGCAGGGACCCGAGTGACCCTCGCCGGCTGGGTTGCCCGCCGTCGAGATCACGGCGGAGTGATCTTCGTGGATCTCCGCGATGCCTCCGGGGTCGTTCAGGTCGTCTTCCGCGAGGGATCCATCGCGGAGCAGGCCCACGCCCTGCGCAACGAGTACTGCATCAAGATCGTCGGGCTTGTCGAGCGGCGCCCGGCCGGCAACGAGAACCCGGACCTGCCGACCGGGGAGATCGAGGTCACCGCAGAGGGGCTGGAGATTTTTTCTGCGGCGGCGGCCCTGCCGTTCCCGATCGACGACCAGGTGGACGTCTCAGACGACCTCCGGCTGCGGCACCGCTATCTCGACCTGCGCCGGTCCGGGCCGGCGGCGGCGATCAGGCTGCGGAGCCGGGCCGGGCAGATCGTCCGGGACCTGCTGCACCAGCGGGATTTCCTGGAGATCGAGACCCCGACCCTGACCGCCTCGACCCCGGAGGGGGCGCGGGACTTCCTCGTTCCCGCCCGCCTGCGTCCCGGCTGCTGGTACGCCCTGCCGCAGTCCCCGCAGCTGTTCAAGCAGCTGCTGATGGTCGCTGGGATGGAGCGGTACTACCAGATCGCCCGGTGCTACCGGGACGAGGATTTCCGCGCCGACCGGCAACCGGAGTTCACCCAGCTGGACATCGAGATGTCGTTCGTCACCCAGGACGACATCATCGAGGTCGGGGAGGCGGTCGTCTCCGCGCTGTGGCGGGAGCTGGCCGAGTACGAGATCCCGCTGCCGATCCCCCGGATGACCTGGCACGAGGCGATGAGCCGCTACGGTTCGGACAAGCCGGATTTGCGGTACGAGGTCGAGCTGGTCGACCTGACGCAGTACCTGACCGGGACGGCGTTCCGGGTCTTCGCCGGGGCGATCGACGCCGGCGGGTACGTCGGCGCGGTCGTCATGTCCGGCGGCGCCTCCCAGACCCGGCGGGAGCTCGACGCCTGGCAGGACTGGGCGAAGGCCCGCGGGGCCCGCGGGCTGGCGTACGTCGTGCTGGATGCTGAGACGGGGCAGCCGAAGGGCCCGGTGGCCAAGAACCTGTCCGCCGACCACCTGGCCGGGCTGGCCGACACCGTCGGGGCCAAGCCCGGGGACGCGGTGTTCTTCGCGGCCAGCACCAACCGGCGCGAGGCGCAGGAGCTCCTCGGCGCAGCCCGGGTCGAGATCGCTCGGCGGGCGGATCTGGCGGACGAATCGGCGTGGGCGTTCTGCTGGGTCGTCGACGCTCCGATGTTCGAGCGGGACGCCGACGGGGGCTGGGGTGCTGTGCACCACCCCTTCACCGCGCCGAACGACGAGTGGGTCGACCGCTTCGAGGATGCGCCCGACCAGGCACTGGCCTTCGCGTACGACATTGTCTGCAACGGCAACGAGATCGGCGGCGGGTCGGTCCGTATCCACCGTTCGGACGTGCAGCGTCGAGTGTTCGACGTGCTGGGCATCACGCCGGAGGAGGCGCAGGTCAAATTCGGCTTCCTGCTGGAGGCGTTCGCCTACGGGCCCCCGCCGCACGGCGGAATTGCCCTCGGGTGGGACCGCACCTGTATGCTCCTCGCCGGTGCTGACTCGATCCGTGAGGTTATCGCGTTCCCGAAGACCGGGGGCGGGTTCGATCCGCTGACTGGTGCCCCGACTTCGATCACCGCCGCACAGCGGGCGGAAGCCGGGGTCGACACCAAGCCCAAAGACGCCAAGCCCAAAGACGCCAAGCCCAAGGACACCAAGCCCAAAGACGCCAAGCCCAAGAGCACGACCTCGCACGAGGCCAGCACGACCCCTAACTGACCGGATGCCCCTCTCGGCGGGTCAATACCCACCGACATTCTGGTAGAGGCTCGCCGTGACCCCTGTTCCGACCCCCCGAACGACCCTCGAAGCAGTGCCGCCGGTCCCTCCGGCGGCCCTGCCGCTGGCCGGGGCACCGGCTCCCCGATCTGGCGGCACCTCGGTACCGCCCGGCCCTGCGCCGAAACCGGCGAGGCCGCCCAGGCTCGCCGTCCTGGACGGGCTGCGGCTGATCGCGGCCCTGATGGTCGTCTGCTGGCACTTCATCGCCCAGGGAGACATGGCCTGGGAATCCGAGAGCAGGTCGCTCTTTGGGGCGGCCGATCCCGCGACGGCGTACGGCTGGCTGGGGGTCCAGCTGTTTTTCGTCATCAGCGGGTTCGTTATCTGCATGAGTGCGTGGGGCAGGCCCCTGGGGGACTTCGCCGTGTCCCGGGTGGTGCGGCTGTACCCGGCGTACTGGTTCGCCATTCTGGCGATCACGCTGACGGTGACGATCTGGCCGGTCCTCCAGCCCCGGATGACCTCGTCAGAGATCCTGGTCAACCTGACGATGCTCCAGTACCCGCTCGGGGTACCCGGGGTCAGCGCCGTCTTCTGGACCCTGTGGAACGAGCTGCACTTCTACATCCTGTTCGGCCTAGCCGTCGTCTGGCGGGGGACGACGTACCGCCGGGTCCTCGCCTTCTGCGCCCTGTGGACGATCGCTTCGGTGTTCGCCGCCGCGGTGCGTGATCCGATTATTACCACGCTGGTGGACGAGCGGTACTCGCCGTTCTTCATCGGCGGGGTGGTGATCTATCTGATGTACCGGTTCCGCCCGACCGCGTTGCTGTGGGGCATGCTGGGTGTCTCGTGGGCGCTGGCGTTGCTGAAGACCGTCACCCTGACCAAGGATGCGAAGAGCTTCGTCGGCTACCCGCTCAGCTGGAAGCCGACGGCGTTCATCGTGACGGCCGCCTTTGCCCTGGTCATGGCGACGACGCTGTGGCCTCGCCTGTCGCGGATCCAGACCCGCTGGCTGACGGTCGCCGGGGCGATGACCTACCCGCTGTACCTGCTGCATCTGGAGATCGGCTGGCTGCTGATCCGGGTGCTGCATCCGCACGTGCCGGTGTGGCCGCTGACGATCGGCCTGATCGTCCTGATGCTGCTGCTGGCCTACGCGGTGCACCGGCTCGTCGAGCGGCCGGTGGCCCCGCGCCTGCGCCGCGTGCTGCGGTCCTCCCTCGCCGATCTTCGCAACCCCGAGGCGGCTGAGCGTCGCTCCGCAGGCAGCCCTGGATCTGGCTCGGGTCGTGGGTTTGGGTCTGGTCCGGCTCCTGGGGCTGGCCAGGGAACGAGAACGGATCGCAGTCTCTCGGAGACCAAGGAGACCAAGGAGACCAAGGAGACCAAGGAGACCAAGGAGACCAAGGAGACCAAGGAGACCAAGGAGACCAAGGAGAC
>JAFGOK010000405.1 GCA_016926535.1 Micromonosporaceae bacterium
AAACCGGCAAGTAGCACGTCAAACACAGTGGTCCTGGTGCGTTGCGCGAGTGACGCGATATTGGCTGTGAGTGTATCGGGTAGTGTCAGCGTGATGTGGTCGCCTCGGTACGTAGGCTTGGCCGGTCTTGGCCGATCGGTTGGCAGGCCAGTGTCCTGCGGAAGGTCTGCGAGTGTGGTCCGCCAATACCGCAACAGCTGCGCCCGCTGGGCTATTTGAATGGGAGTGTTCATCCTTGCGGTGTATTCTGCCGGTGTCATTGGCAGATCCGGAAGCAGGGGTTGGTCCACGAATTCGGGGGTGAGATATGTGGCGAGTTCCTCGTCAAAGTTGATCGCAGATACCTGGTCGAAGATCATGCGGTGTGCAACGTGAATCAGGCGCCAATCATCCCCTGATACTCGGACCAGCCGGGCCCGCCACAATGGGGGGTTGGTCAGGGCAAAGATCTTCGCCGTGTCCTTCCTCGCGATTCGGATGAACGCCGACTCGCGTTCGTGTTCTCTTACGGTGGTCAGATCTGTGAAGTCAAGGTGAACCCGCAGTGACCGAGTGACCATTCCGGCAATCATTCCATCGCACACGGTGAAGTAGGTGCGGAGTGCTTCATGCCGATCGACGATGTGGGCGATGGCCTCTTCAACCTGAGCGGGATCGATTTCGGTACCGAGCCTGAGGAACCGGCCAAGGTTGAAAATGGGGACACTGGGCTCAAGCTGGGCGAGAAACCATAGTCGTTCCTGCCCTGGTGACGTCAAGATAGGGTATCCGGTCTGGCTGCCCACCGTTCATCACCGACCGTCCGTGGTCAAGAAAAGGGACCCCTGAGACAACAACAGGGTGCTTTGCCCAGAGGCGAACGCTATTGCGAATCCGTGCCCAGGATGATGCCTGGAGAACAGATTCGCGTATTTCCTGGCCACTCTATGGCGTGCTTGGAGGAGTGTCCAGCACGTTGTACAGGGTGATTTCCGGTCGCAATCTTTCGGGTACGCTCAGTTGATCCGAATTCGGAAGGTAATTCCCGGCTGGCTTGCTGTAGTCAATTTCTACTGGCACTACTCAGCTGCGGCGTTGATAGCCGCTTCGACGAGCTCAGATGTGTCGATGACGCCGATCGTGCGACCCCTGGCGTCGACACAGACCAGCGGGATGCCGCGGTGGCAGGCGGCCCGCGCCATCGCTCGCTTGGCCAGCTCGATCGGCGGAGAAGACGAGACGACCGCCATGACCGGCGCGAGATACCTCGTGCCCTTGGCTTCCCTGGCGACGACGCCGACGGGGTGGCCGGCGCTGTCAACGACCACCGTCTCCCGCCGTTCAGCGCTGGGGGGAGCGGCGTTCGAGGCGCACCACACGGTCCGGTCAACCGTGATGCACTCCCGGATCAGCGGGGCGATCTGGTCGGTCAATCCGGCCTGCTCCGTGGTTCTACGGATCTTGTCGACGGTGTCCTGGTTCAGAGACGGCCAGGGAACAGCGGGCCTTGCCATGAACCATCCCTGCGCGAGCGGAACGCCGAGCGAGGCGAGCACCTGGAGTTCCCCCAGGGTCTCCACCCCTTCGGCCAGCATCTTCGAGTCCATGCGGCTGACAAGATCACATAGCGTGGTCACGGCCCCACGCTTGATCGGATCCGAGTCGATTCCCGCGACCAGCGTTCGATCGACCTTGACGATGTCCGGCCGTACGGTGATCAGCTGCCGCAGCCCGGCGTATCCGGCACCGGCATCGTCAACGGCGATGAGGCCCCCAGCTGCCCTGATCCATTCGACCGCGCCATGCAGGGCTCGCTCGTCTCGGACTGGCGTATGGCCCGTCAGTTCAATGACGATCCTGTCGAGCGGCGGGCCGGACCGCAAAGCGTGGAGGATGGCGGGATCGGAGAGCAGGTGGGGCTCGATGTTGACCGCGAAAAAGCAGCCTCTCGGCAGGTGCGGTCGAAGGGCAAAGGCTTGATCCAGCACGCGGGTCGTCAGCGCTGTCGCGAGCCCCAGCTGATCGGCTTTGCGGAACCACACGTTCGGTGGGGCGGGAATCTCATCCCCGAATCGAGCGAGGAGCTCATATCCGGCAATCTCCGCTGTTGCGAGATCGACGACGGGCTGAGCCACGAGTAACGGTCGGCCGAGGTCAGACAGGACTTCCGCGATCGCCTGATGCCAGTCGATCTTGTCCCACTCGCTGTCGTCCTGGGCTGATCGGCTTTCTAGCAGCCCAGTATTCCCATCAGCGCGCTCTGCTCGCTCTTCCGCCGTGTTGCCGGACGTCGGCGCGTGATGGTCCGTTTCAGCAACGTATCCGACGGATGGTCGCATTGAGGCACCCACAAAGGGTGGGTCGGCTGTGGCCGGCCCGACCTGAGAGGAACTGCTCGCACACCTTGCTCTCGCAACCGTGATGGCACCGCGACAGTGGTCGGAGTCACGGTACCCCGGTGAGATGCAGTTATGAATTTGTGACCAAGAATATTGGCCACTATGTCGGTAGCGGGACATCCGTCGCTGGCGCCAGGACGGTAGCGTCTTGGTTGCCAATCATGGGTTCATTGCATGCTGTCGTGTGACGGGTGGTCGGACGGGGTTCGGCTCCATGAAGTTGGACGACACACGCCCACGGACGATGGGGAGGATCTCAAGTGGGTAGGAATCTGTACACGCGGAGCCGGGGCGTTCGGATCGTGACGCGCCTTGGTGTGGCCGTTGCCGCGATCGGTCTGGCGACGGCGACCGCTTCGGCAGCCTTTGCGGCGTCCGCTCCGCAGGCCTGGCCGATGGAGACAACGGGGGCCGGCGACACTGGTGACACGGGTGGTGACACTGGTGGGGACACGGGTGGTGACACTGGTGGGGACACGGGTGGTGACACTGGTGGGGACAC
>JAFGOK010000406.1 GCA_016926535.1 Micromonosporaceae bacterium
CAAGCGGACACCAGAGGCATCAACACCAACAGCCACACCCGCAACCATACCAATAATCAGTCTAAGTTAACGGCATTGCCCCCTGCCCCCGCCGGGACGCATCCGCCACTGGTCGAGCACCTGGTCGCGATGCCGCGCCCGCGCCGCGACCTCTCTGAGCTGTCCGGTCACCGCTGGCGGCAGTACGAGATCATCCCAGGTGACGGCCGGGTGGATGCGGCGGGCCAAGCGTTCGAGACCCGCAGCGTTCTGCCTGCGGGCGCCCTGACGCAGCAGATCGGCCGTGACGCGTCCGTCGCCAGCGAGCGCCGCGAGACCGGCCGCCGAAGCTGCCGCCCGGATCTGCTGGGGGCAGAGCACGAAGTGCGCGGTCACCGCCGCCGGGTCGACCCCCGGGGCGAGACGCCCGTTGAGGGCTTCGCGCCACACGGCGGCCCGGAGGTCTGCCGGCACGGGGTCGACATCCAGCGTCAACGGCTGCACGGCTGCCCAGCGGGGATCCCAGTTGGCTGGGCCATGGAGCACCAGTGGCACCCCAGCGCCGGTGAAGGCCGCCAGGACCCCCGGCAGATGGGCGTCGACGGGGCCGAGGACCACCCCGGCCTGGCGCAGCAGCGCCTCGCGTAGCAGCGGTTGGGCCAGTTCCGGTCGCGCTGCCAGGCGGGTCGCGTCGGCGACGATCGCTGGCAGTCCGAGGCGATCCAATGCGGTCACGGCCAGTGCCACGCCGCTGCCTCCCGGGCGTTCCCGAAGATAGGCCACCGCAACGCCGGCACCCAGCGCATCGGCCAGTCTCGCCACGCCAGGCAGCCCGTTCACGGGCCCCAGCCCGTCGGCACCCGGCAACCCGTCCGCGCCCCGCACCCCAAGGTCGATGAGTCCAGCGAGCACCGGGTCCGGGCGGTCGTCCCCGAGCAGGTGCCCGACCACCCGCTCCGGCACCCGCATGGTCCTGGACAGCAGTGGGCGGTCGTGGTCGTCCAGCACCAGCATCCCGCCGCTGATCAGGGGCGCGTCAGCATGCAGCCGGCCACGCCCCGGCACGGACGCCTCCGGAAGCCCACACAGCCGCAGTGCCAGACCGACCGTCGGCCTTCGCCTGGTCACATCGTCGTTGAGGTACCCGTAGAACTGTTCAAAGCGGCTGTCAATGTCCGGGGCCAGCGCGATGAGGAGCAGTTCGGTGTCCAGGGGTTCAAGCCGGACGGTGCCGGGCAGTAGCGGCGCCCTGGGTGCCCTGGACTGTGGGTCCGCCGGGAACGGGCCGCGCTCGCCAGCAAGGAGTTCATCGATGGCCTCCTCGGAGAGGTACAGCCCCCGGAACGCGTCATCCGGAGCTGGATCGGTGGCTCGCCGCGCGACGACGGCGGCCCTGATTCGGTGTTCTAGCCAGCTCAGACGCTCCAGCAGGCCAGGGAGATCCCCCATCAGGCACTCCGCCCGCCCGCGCTCTGACCGCCTGGACCGCGCTCGCTGGCGGGATGTCTGTTGGGGCGCCGCACCATCGCGATGCGGGGCTTGGCTGCTGGAGTTCCCTCCCTGCCAGCGCCGGCTGCCTGGTCAGGGCCTTCCGACGCACCGGAGTGTCGTACCTGGTCAGGGCTCTCCGGCTGGTCGGGGTGCCTGCGGTGGCCGACGGTCTCGCCGCAGAAGTCGAGGCTGACCCCCTCTTCCACGGGCGGCCCAGCGGGGAACGTCCGGCCGGTGTCGATCGGGGCGCTCACGACGACGTCCAGGGAGGGTTTCAGCTCGCCGCCCAGGGCTGTCCACACGTCGGCGAACGCCCGGTCCTCCGGTGGGGGCAACGCCACCGTCATGGGCACCGGCAGCCGGTATGCCGCCAGCGTGCCGGTGAGCACCTCGGCCGGCAGGCACTCGTGCCGCAGCAGCACAGTCAGTAGCGACGACAGCAGCCGATGCTCATCCTCAGGCCGCTGGGTCCAGGCTGTGACCAGATAGGACATCTTCAGGTACCTGGGGGGCAGGTGTCTGGCCGCGACGATCCCGTCCGAGTCGTACTCGTTGAGCAGCCCACGCTGGCGGCGGCGCAGATCCTCGCGGAGGTCGTAGAGGTACAGGTTGACTGTCGGCGCGTTGCGTCTGGCCGCCCACTCCCGGGTCGGCGCGTCCAGGGACAGCTCGACCTCGCTGCTGAGCAGCGCCTCGGTCCGCAGTAGCCCGCGCAGCGCGTCGTCCACTTCGTGGATCACTGCTATCTCCGTTCGACGAAGCCGAGGGGTTCCTGGTTGGCCGCGACCACGAGGAACGGCGCCTGGACCGGGCCGAACAGCCCTGCGCCGCTCGATGCTGTCAGCAGCCGCTCCCCGAGAAGGTCATGGTGAAAGACCAGGACCTGGAGCTGCACGGTGCCGTCCGGCGCGACCGTCGCCGCCATCGTGGCCGGAACGCCCCGATCCCAGGCCAGCGTGACGACAGCCCCCGGCGGGAAGTTGGCTCCGGTCGCGGCCACGACGAGTCCGGGAGGCCCGACGGCGGGGTTCACCCGGAGTACCGGTTGGTGGATCACAATGCCCACCTGCACCGTGGCACTGCTGAGGGTTTCTTCCCGGAAGATGCCGACCACCTGCGCTTCGACCTGGTCAGTGCCTGCCGCGACGATCGGCAGGGAGACGGTCGTGCTGACGCTGTCGCCGCCGGCCAGCTTGCCGAGGTCAAGGGGCGGCGGTGTCCCTGCCAGGCCAGCGGCCACGGTGACGGTCAGGCGCACCTCGTACACCGGGTACGGGCCGGTGTTCCCGACGGTGAACGTGATCTGGATCGGGGCGCCTCCCACGTAGCCCGGCGCTGGCTGACTGGTCGCTCCCAGGGTCAGCTCCGGCGTCGCGTATTCGAGGACACTGAGCTCGTTTCATCCTGACGTTTGCGCTGGTGGGGCATTGATTTGACGGAGATACTCCATCAGCTTTCGCCCAGCTCACGG
>JAFGOK010000062.1 GCA_016926535.1 Micromonosporaceae bacterium
AAACCCCAAACCCAGGCCCCAGGCCGCGCCCAACACCTGCCCCGTCCATGACAAGTCGTGCACACAGAGGCATTCCCCAACAGGGTCCTTTAGTGCGAAGAGGATGTCACTGTCGCCCTGTGCTGTGTTCCCGTGAGGAAGCGAGGCCCGGGGGGAGTCCCTATGGCTCGAACTTGTAGCCGAGTCCTCGGACCGTAACCAGATACCGCGGAGCGGAAGGCTCAGGCTCGATCTTCGAACGAAGACGCTTGACGTGAACGTCAAGCGTCTTCGTGTCTCCAACATAGTCCGCACCCCAGATTCGATCGATCAGCTGCCCCCGGGTCACCACCCGGCCGGCATTGCGCAGGAGAAGCTCCAGCAGCTCAAACTCCTTGAGCGGCAGCGAGACACTCGCTCCGGCGACGGTGACGACATGCCGATCGACGTCCATCCGCACCGGCCCGACCATCATCGTCTCCAGGTTGGCGTCGCTGTTCTCAGCCGATCGCCGCCGCAGGACCGCTCTGATCCGGGCAACGAGTTCTCGCGGGGAGTAGGGCTTGGTCACGTAGTCGTCCGCCCCGATCTCCAGCCCGACGACCTTGTCGATCTCTTCATCCCGCGCGGTGACCATGATGATCGGCACTGACGATCGCTGCCGGAGGTTTCGACACACCTCCATACCAGACATTTCAGGCAGCATAAGATCAAGCAGTACGATATCAGCGCCAACGCGGCTGAACGTCTCCAACGCCTGCGAACCGGTCTCGGCCACCGAGACCTCAAAACCCTCTTTGCGCAACATGTACGAAAGCGCTTCCGAGAACGAGGCCTCGTCCTCGACGACAAGCACTCTGGCCATCGTGCTATCCCTCGCTCTCCGAGACATCCGTCTCAGGACAGACCGGCACCCATACCGTGAAGGTCGACCCTTTGCCGACCTCGCTCGTGACATCCACGCGCCCTCCATGGTTGGTCACGATGTGCTTGACGATCGCGAGGCCGAGCCCCGTCCCACCGGTGACCCTGGACCGCGCCTTGTCCGTGCGATAGAAGCGCTCGAAGATGCGGTCGAGGTCCTTGCTCTCGATGCCAATGCCCTGATCGGCGACGACGATCCCCACCATGCCGTCACCCCGGCACCCGGAGATCGTCACCTGGGTCCCCTCGGACGAGTACGCGATGGCATTCTCGGCGAGGTTGGCGAGGGCCGTACGCAACTGCCCGTCATTGCCCTGGGCCACGAGCCCCTTGGCCCCGCCGATGAGGACCTCGATGCCGCGAGCTGCGGCCGGGGTGCTGATCCGATCGGCGATCTCGGTGATGACGTCGTCGACCACGACTGGTTTCGGCTCGAACAGCGGTTCCGCCCCCTGAAGCCGGGTCAGTTCAATGAGATCGCCGATGAGCTGGCCGAGCCGCGTCGATTCGTGCCGGATCCGCTCGGCGAACCGCCGGACCGCTTCGACATCGGGCATCCTGCTCGGCGAAACGGCACCGCCGTCGTCTCCGCCGGTTGCCTCGACCAATGCCTCGGCCAGCAGCCGCAGTGCCCCGACTGGAGTCTTGAGCTCATGGCTGACATTGGCGACCAGATCCCGCCGGGCCTGGGCCAGCCGATGGGCCTCGGTCACATCGACGGCCTCAATGGCGACGTGCCCTCCTTCGAGGGGGATGATGCGCAGGTCCACCCCGCACGATTCGCGGCGCTCTCCGCGTGCCCGAACGGGCCGCGGGAGGTCGACCTCAACCCGCCGGGCCCGGCCAGTGCGGCGAACCCTCGCGGTCAGCGGGCAGACCGCCGCGTCGAGCTGGTCTCCTGCCCCGACGAGGCCGAGCTTCCTTGCGGATGGATTGACCATGACCGGCTGATCATCCTGATTGAGCACGACCACACCGACCCGCAGCGCGGCAACAGCAGAGCGGCCCAGCGCCGCCATGGACGCGGACTCGGACCGCCGGCCGGGTCTGAGCATCCGGGTCGCATCGCGCAGTGTCACAGTGAGATGGTATGCCGGATCCCGGAAACCCCGTGATGCTGGCTGTGCTGCTCTGCCCCGCAAGCGGCAGGCACGGCGCGACGCGCCGAGTCTGGATGGGTGAGCCCGCATCCGGGCTTCTGCCCATCCAGACGACGTCGCCCGGCTCACGCCGGAGCGGGCCTCAGCGCCCCTGGTTGGCCACAGCAGCGGCGGCCGCGGCGGCCGCGGCCGGGTCGAGGTAGACCCCGCCGACGTCAGCCGGCGTCAGCGAGCCCGGCTTGAAGTCGTACAGCAGCGGGATGCCCGTCGGAATGTTCAGCTTGGCGATGTCAGCGTCGGAAATCCCGTCGAGGTGCTTGACCAGCGCCCGCAACGAGTTCCCGTGTGCCGCCACCAGCACTGTACGGCCGGCGAGGAGATCCCGGACAATCGCGTCGTACCAGTACGGCAGCATCCTTGCGACAACGTCCTTCAGGCACTCTGTCCTGGGCATGATCTCCGGCGGCAGCGAAGCGTACCTGCGATCACCAACCTGCGACCACTCGTCGTCATCCGCGATCGGAGGTGGCGGGGTGTCATACGACCTGCGCCACAGCTGGAACTGCTCCTCGCCGTACGTCTCCAGGGTCTGTTTCTTGTTCTTGCCCTGCAACGCGCCATAGTGGCGTTCGTTGAGTCTCCATGACCTGCGAACCTCGATCCAGTGCCGGTCGCAGGCGTTGAGCGCGATCTCGGCGGTACGGATCGCCCGCCGCAGCATCGAGGTATGCACGACCTCCGGCAACAGCCCATGCTCACGCAACAACTCACCGCCCCGCCGCGCCTCGGCTTCGCCCTTCGCCGACAGGTCGACGTCGACCCAACCGGTGAACAGGTTCTTGGCGTTCCATTCGCTCTCGCCGTGCCGAAGGAGCACGAGCGTTCCGACCGATCCCACACTCATAGGACACATCCTGTCATGAGCATCTCGTGCCCGCTGGGCAGGTCGCCAACACTCCGCGGCTGG
>JAFGOK010000407.1 GCA_016926535.1 Micromonosporaceae bacterium
CCGCAGGAGCTGGGTCTCTGTGTCGATCTTGGTCGGCATCAGGTTGACGATGGCGAGGTGGAGTGGACGAATGTCTTGGTGCCCAGCGCGGGTCTCCGACATCACGAAGACGTTCTCGGATTCGAGGGTCGTCCTCGCGGGCAGTGTGCGGGGGATGTTGACAGGCACGGTACTCCTTCCCCGGGGGATCCCGGCGGTCACCTTCGAACGGTACCGGACCGGGCTGCCGGGGCCCGCCAACGGGCGCCCGCCGTCGAGGTCTGGCCTGATGGCCACAGCCGGTGTGCGGAGTCCTCGCCGACGGTGAAGGTTCCTCCGAAGCTCCCTCCGCCGTTACTGGGACGTTATCCGCCGCCGTTGACACCTGCGATGTGAACGGTAACACTCTTGCCAAGTTGGCCGGCCCACCCCTGGTCATTGACGGAGCACAACCCCATCTGCAGGAGATTCGGATATGCCATCAGCAACGAAACCTCAGATCTGGTTCCTCACCGGCAGCCAGCACCTGTACGGTCCGGAAGCCCTTGCCCAGGTCGCTGAGCAGTCCCGGCAGGTCCACCAGGCGCTGTCCGCTGTCAGCGGGATCGAGGTGGAGATCGTCTGGAAGCCCGTCCTGACTGAGGCCACCGCGATCCGGACCACGATGCTCGACGCCAACGCGACGGCTGCCTGCGCCGGGGTCATCGCCTGGATGCACACCTTCTCGCCGGCCAAGATGTGGATCGGTGGGCTGGACGCCCTGCGCAAGCCCCTGCTGCACCTGCACACCCAGCACAACGCCGCGCTACCGTGGGCATCCATCGACATGGATTTCATGAACCTCAACCAGGCCGCCCACGGGGACCGGGAGTTCGGCTACATCCAGACCAGGCTGGGCGTGGCTCGCAAGACCGTCGCCGGGCACGTCAGCGACCCCACGGTGGTCGCCCGGATCGACAGCTGGATCCGGGCCGCCCTGGGACGCGACCGCCTGGACGCCCTGCGGGTCGCCCGCTTCGGCGACAACATGCGCAACGTTGCCGTCACCGAAGGGGACAAGGTCGAAGCTGAGCTGCGCTTCGGCATCTCGGTCAATACGTACAGCATCAATGATCTGGTCGCCGTCGTCGACCAGATCGCCGACAGCGCCATCGACGCGCTGGCCGCCGAGTACGCCGAGGCCTACCGGCTGGCCCCGGAACTCGCCGCGGGCCAGGAACGGCACGAGTCCCTGCGGTACGCAGCCCGGGTCGAACTCGGCCTGCGGCGCTTCCTCGCCGACGGCGGGTTCGGTGCCTTCACCACCAACTTCGAGGACCTCGGCGGCCTGCGGCAATTGCCGGGCATCGCCGTCCAGCGGCTGATGGCCGACGGCTTCGGCTTCGGCGCCGAGGGGGACTGGAAGACGGCGGCGATGCTCGCCGCGATGAAGGCGATGGGGAACGGCACCGGCAGGGGGACCTCCTTCATGGAGGACTACACCTACCACTTTGCCCCCGGTGAACCGAAGATCCTCGGGGCGCACATGCTCGAGGTCTGCCCGAGTATCGCGGAGGCTCAGCCCTCCTGCGAGATCCATCCCCTGGGGATCGGGGGGCGGGAGGACCCGGTTCGCCTGGTGTTCGACGCGGCGCCCGGCCCCGCCGTCGTGCTCGGGGTGCTGGACCTCGGCGACCGCTTCCGGCTGGTCGCCAACGAGATCGAGGTCGTCGGGCTGGACGAGCCCCTGCCGAAGCTGCCCGTTGCCCGGGCGGTCTGGAAGCCGGCCCCGTCCCTGTCGACCTCCGCGGAGTGCTGGCTCATGGCGGGTGGACCGCACCACACGGTGCTGACCCAGGCCTTCGGATCTGAGACCCTGCGGGACTTCGCGACCATGCTGCGGACGGAATTGCTGGTCATTGACCAGCACACCACGCCGGTGACCTTCAGCGATCACCTGCGGTGGAACGAGGCCTACTACCGGCTGGCCTGACGGCCAGGCACACGACCGATACAACGAACCAAGGAGTAACCCATGAGACGTAGTCGGGTTGCGACGGCCGTCCTGGCCATCGCGCTGGCCGGGGCCATGACGGCCTGTGGCGACAGCACCAAGGATGTCGACAAGGAAGCGGGATCGGGGAACAACGCGGGGGCGCTCGTCGGCGTCACCATGCCGACGAAGTCGTCGGAGCGCTGGATCCACGACGGTGACAACGTCAAGACAGCGCTGGAGAAGCTGGGTTACAAGGTCGACCTCCAGTACGCGGAGAACGACATCCCCACCCAGGTCAACCAGATCGAGAACCAGATCACCAAGGGGGCCAAGCTCCTGATCATCGCCTCGATCGACGGTACGGCCATCACGACGCAGCTGCAGCAGGCGGCGGACAACAAGATCCCGGTCATCGCCTACGACCGGCTCATCCGCAAGAGCAAGAACGTCGACTACTACGCGACCTTCGACAACTTCAAGGTCGGGGTTCAGCAGGCCAGTTCCCTGCTGACCGGCCTGAAGATCAAGAATGCGGACGGAACCGACGGCACGGCGACCGGGCCGTTCAATGTGGAGCTGTTCGCCGGGTCTCCGGACGACAACAACGCCACGTTTTTCTTCAGTGGCGCGATGTCGATCCTTCAGCCGTACATCGACAAGGGGACCCTCGTCGTCAAGAGCGGCCAGACCGACTTCAAGACCGTCGCGATCCTGCGCTGGGACCCCGCGACCGCCCAGAAGCGGATGGAGGACATCCTCACCAAGACCTACAGCAGCGGTGCGAAGGTCGACGGGGTGCTGTCGCCCTACGACGGGCTGTCCATCGGGATCCTCTCCGCCCTCAAGAGCAACGGCTACGGTACGGCCGGGCAGGCCTACCCCGTCGTGACCGGTCAGGATGCCGAGCTCGCTTCAGTGAAGTCGATCATCGCCGGTGAGCAGTACTCCACCATCTACAAGGACACCCGCGAGCTGGCCAGCGTGACGGTCACGATGGCCGATGCCGTCCTCAAGGGCGAGAAGCCCGAGGTCAACAACACCAAGGACTACGAGAACGGCGAGAAGGTCGTCCCGTCGTACCTGCTGGACCCGGTCGTGGTTGACAAGACCAACTACCAGAAGGTGCTCGTGGACAGCGGTTACTACACCCAGGAGCAGCTGGGCTGACCCGGCGGTCCCGCCGCCGCATCTGCCCCGTGCCTGGTCACGGCGGCGGCGGGACGCCTGCCGACCACCTCGACCACCTGCCGACCACCTGCCGGATCGCGCTCGCGCACCAGTTGGCACCCGTGAGGAATGACATGACCGACGACATCCTGCGGATGCGCGGGATCACCAAGACCTTCCCAGGAGTCAAGGCACTCCAGGACGTGAACCTGTCCGTTCGCCGTGGCGAGATCCACGCGATCTGTGGCGAGAACGGCGCCGGAAAGTCAACCTTGATGAAGGTGCTGTCCGGGGTGTACCCGCATGGTTCGTACGAGGGTGAGATCACCTTTGACGGCCGGCCGTGCGCCTTCTCGAACATCCGGCAGAGCGAGCACCGGGGGATCGTGATCATCCACCAGGAGCTGATGCTCTGCCAGCAACTGTCGATCGCGGAGAACATCTATCTCGGCAACGAGCAGGCCAGCCGATGGCTGATCGACTGGAACCGTACCAACCATGCCGCGGCGGGGTTGATGGAGCGGGTCGGCCTGCGGGAGAACCCCGTGATCCCCGTCGGGGATCTCGGGGTCGGCAAGCAGCAGCTCGTCGAGATCGCGAAGGCACTGTCCAAGCAGGTCAAGCTACTCATCCTGGACGAGCCGACCGCCGCGCTCAACGACGAGGACTCCGCCCACCTGCTTGACCTCGTCCGCGGTCTGCGCGAGGACGGCATCACCTCTGTGATCATTTCGCACAAGCTCAACGAGGTCGCCGCGATCGCCGACTCGATCAGCATCCTGCGGGACGGGCGGATGATCGAAACCCTGGACATGGCCACCGACCAGGTCACCGAGGACCGGATCATCGCCGGGATGGTCGGGCGCGACCTCGAACACCGCTTCCCGCCGCACGAGTCCACCATCGGCGAGGAGGTCTTCCGGGTCGAGGACTGGACCGTCCACAGCCCGACCCAGCTCGACCGGGTCGTTGTCTCCGGCGTCAACCTCAGGCTGCGACGCGGGGAGATCGTCGGGCTGGCCGGCCTGATGGGGGCTGGGCGCACCGAGCTGGCAATGAGCCTGTTCGGCAGGACCTACGGCGCCAACATCTCCGGCCGCGTCTACGTCAACGGCCGGCAGGTCCAGATCAAGACGGTCCGGGACGCCATCGACCACGGCATCGCGTACGCGACCGAGGACCGCAAGCGGTACGGCCTCAACCTCATCGAGGACATCAAGCGCAACGTCTCAGCGGCCAACCTGTCCAAACTGGCCAGACGGGGCTGGGTCAACGATCACGAGGAATTCCGGGTCGCCGACTCCTTCCGCGGGAGCATGAATATCAAGGCGCCCAGCGTCCTCAGCCCCACGGGCAAGCTCAGCGGGGGCAACCAGCAGAAGGTCGTGCTGTCGAAGTGGATCTTCACGAATCCCGACGTGCTCATCCTGGACGAGCCGACGCGGGGGATCGACATCGGGGCGAAGTTCGAAATATATACGATCATCAATCGTCTGGCGGACGAGGGCAAGGCGGTCCTGGTCATCTCCTCGGAGCTCCCCGAGCTTCTTGGTCTGTGCGACCGGATCTATGCGCTCTCCGAGGGCCGGATCACGGGAGAGGTCCCGCGCGAGGACGCGACCCAGGAACGTCTGATGCAGTACATGATGAAGGGACAGGATGAGCTCCGATGAGTACCATCGCATCGGCTGACGCGGGTATCGCCAAGGTCACGGCGGGCCAGCCCTCCGGGCGGCCGGACCCCACCCCCCGGTTCAGGCTCAGCGTGAACCTGAAGCAGAGCGGCATTTACATCGCGTTCGGTCTGATCATTTTGCTGTTCGCGGTGCTCACTGACGGTGCCCTACTCCAGCCGCAGAACATCTCCAACATTATCGTCCAGAACTCGTACATCCTGATCCTCGCCATCGGGATGATTTTGATCATTATTGCCGGCCACATCGACCTGTCGGTCGGGTCGGTGGTGGCCGTCACCGGCGCGATCTCCGCGGTACTCATGGTCAATCTCGACCTGCCGTGGCCACTCGCGCTGGTGATCACGCTGGTCGCCGGTGGCCTGATCGGAGCCTGGCAGGGTTTCTGGGTGGCCTATTTCGGCATCCCGGCCTTCATCGTCACCCTGGCCGGCATGCTGCTGTTCCGGGCCCTGACCATGACAGTGCTGGGCAACCAGGGGATCGGCCCATTCCCGGATCCGATCCGGACCCTGTCCAACGGCTTCACCTCGGGCTACCTCGGCAATGTCGGCCTTGGGCCGCTGGGCGGCGCCGACCTCTTCAGCCTGCTGGTCGGGGCGGTGGCGGTCGCCGGACTCGTGATGGCCCAGTGGCGCACCCGGCTGGCCCGGCTGGGATACCAGCAGAACGTCGATCCGTTCCCGATCTTCCTTGCCAAGATTCTCGCCGCTGGGGTCATCATCATGGCCGTCGTGGTGCAGCTGGCCCGGTTCAAGAACCTGCCCTGGGTGCTGGTGCTGCTGGCGGGTCTGGTCCTGGGGTACTCGCTGCTGACCAACCGGGTGGTCTTCGGCCGGCAGATCTACGCCATCGGCGGGAATCTCCAGGCCGCGGTCCTGTCTGGCGTCAAGGTCAAGCAGGTGCTCTTCTGGATCTTCGTCAACATGGGGGTCCTGGCTGCCCTCGCTGGGGTGATCTTCGCCGGGCGGCTCAACCAGGCCGGCCCGACCGCTGGCAACTCGTTCGAACTCGACGCGATCGCTGCGGCGTTCATCGGCGGGGCCGCGGTCCAGGGCGGGGTCGGCAAGGTGGTCGGCGCGATCACTGGCGGTCTGATCATGGGTGTCATCAACAACGGCATGTCCCTGATCGGAGCGCCGAGTGAGCGGACCATGCTCGTCAAGGGGATCGTCCTGCTGGCGGCGGTCGCCTTCGACATCTGGACCAAGCGGCGCGCCGGTCGGTGACCGTCGGCGCACCGGGCGGGCGGGTTTCTGACCCGCCCGCTGGTCCAGCGGTTATGGTGCCCTATGGGCCGACCACTGATCGGAGGTGCGATCGCTGGCGGGGTGTTCGCCGCGTTGACGATCGCGGTGGCGGTCCGCTGCGCGCCGCTCATGCGGCTTGACGTCACGGTCAGCGCGGCGGCCCACCAGATGGCG
>JAFGOK010000063.1 GCA_016926535.1 Micromonosporaceae bacterium
GCCGTCCGCGGTCAGCGCTGGGTCGTCAGCGACGTCAGCCCCGGCCGGCACGGCAACCTGGTGAGCCTGCAGAGCGTCGAAGACAGCCGCTACGGGCACACCCTCGACGTCATCTGGGACGTCGAACCGGGCCGGCAGGTGCTGCCCACCGGTGCCCTGCCCGCCGTCGCGGAGCACGCGTTCGACCCGCCCCAGCGGCTGGCCGCGTTCCTGGACGCGGTGCGCTGGTCGGCGGTCACGTCCGCGGACGTCAAGACGCTGCAGGCGCCATTCCGCTCCGGGGTCGCGATCGAGGACTACCAGCTGGAGCCGGTGGCCCGCGCCGTGGACGCGCCCCGGGTCAACCTGCTGCTGGCCGATGACGTCGGGCTTGGCAAGACCATCGAGGCCGGCCTGGTCGCGCAGGAGCTCCTGCTGCGCCACCGCAGCCGCCGCATCATGATCATCTGTCCAGCCGGGCTGACGGTGAAGTGGCGCGAGGAGATGGCCGAGAAGTTCGGCCTCGACTTCACCATCATCGACACCGACCGGTGCTCGCTGGTGCGCCGCACCCACGGCTCAGCCGCCAACCCGTTCCAGGTGTACCCGCTGAGCATTGTCAGCCTGCCCTGGCTGCGTGGCCAGAAGGCCCAGCGGCTGCTGAACGAGGTGCTGCCGGCCGAAGGGCCGACCTACCCGCGCACCTTCGACCTGCTGATCCTCGACGAGGCGCACCACGTAGCGCCCGCCGCGCCCCGGCAGGTGTACGCGGTCGACTCGCAGCAGACCAAGCTCATCCGCCGGCTGGCGCCGCACTTCGCGCACCGGCTGTTCCTCTCAGCGACCCCGCACAACGGGTACCAGGCCTCGTTCACCGCCCTTCTGGAGATCCTGGACAACCAGCGGTTCGCCCGTGGCGTCGAACCCGACCCAGCCGCGGTCAAGGAGACCGTGGTCCGCCGGCTCAAGCGTGACATCGTCCACCGCGACGGCACCCCGAGGTTCGCCCAGCGCACCACCCGCGCCATCCCCGTCGAGTACCCGAGCAGCGAGCGTGAGGTGCACACCCTGCTGGGCGAGTTCGCGCAGCTGCGCCAGGCCCGCCAGCACTCCCGGCGCGGCCGCAAGGCCACCGACCTGGTGACCCTGCTCCTCAAGAAGCGGCTGTTCTCCAGCCCAGCGGCGCTCGCCCACACCCTGGCGGTCTACCTGGACACGCTGCGCTCGCGCACCGCCCCGGCCGCCGCCGTCCCGCCGGTGGACGACGAGGTGCCAGAGTGGATGGAGGGTTTCTTCGACGACGCGGCCGCCCTCGACGACGAGGACCTCGCCGAGGCAGAGGACGACGTGCTCGGCCGTACCCGGCCGATGCAGCCAGACGCCACCAACCGCGAGATCCAGCTGCTGGAGCAGATGGAGGCCTGGGCACTGACGCACGAGGCCCAGCCCGACGCCAAGGCCAGGAAACTCATCACCTACCTGACGGCGATATGCCGGCCAGACGGCGAGCACTGGTCCAACGAGCGGGTGATCGTCTTCACTGAGTACCGCGACACCCAGATGTGGCTGGCTGAGCTGCTCCGGCAGGAAGGGCTGGCCGGGCAGCGGCTGGCCCAGGTGCACGGCGCCCTGCCCACAGAGGACAGGGAGCAGGTGCGGCTGGCGTTCCAGGCCGACCCCACCGAGCACCCGGTCCGGATCCTGATCGCAACCGACGCCGCCAGCGAGGGCATCGACCTGCAAAAATACTGCCACCGGCTGGTCAACTACGACATCCCGTTCAACCCGAACAAGCTGGAGCAGCGCATCGGCCGCATCGACCGCTACGGCCAGCGCAGCACCCCCGACGTGCGCCACTTCGTCGGCACCGGCTTCGGCGAGCGGGTCGACGCGTTCGAGGCGGACCTGGAGTTCCTGTCCCGGGTCGCCACCAAGGTCGCCCAGATGCGCCAGGACCTCGGCTCGGTCAACGCGGTGCTGGCCGAGGCGGTGCAGCGGGCCATGCTCGGCGAGACCGTCGACGTCGACGCGGCCACCGCCAGGGCCACCGCGAACTCCGCGGGCTCCGCGACGGAGATCCCCGTCGAGTCCAACGTGGGCGAGCAGGTCCGCCGGCTGCACGCCAACCTCGACGAGACGGTCCAGGAGCTGGGCATCACCCCAGACGCCGTGCGACGCGTGGTCGACACCGCGCTGGAACTGGCCCGCCAGCAGCCGCTGACCGGGTACCTCGACGACAAGTACCCGATCGAGGGCCTGTACACGGTGCCACCACTGACCGGCTCCTGGCAGCGGGCAGCCGCCGGCCTCACCGACAAGCTGCACCGCCCCGGCGAGCCGCCCCGCCAGCTCCCGGTCGCCTTCGACCCGGCCGTCGTCGCGGAGCTGGCCGACCACGACAGCACGGCCGTGCTCGCCCACCTCAACCACCCGCTGGTCACCATGTCCACCCGGCTGCTGCGATCCGCCGTCTCCAACAGCGCCCTCGGCCTGCATCGGGTCACCGCCGTGATCAGCGACGACCCAGCCCTCGAAGACGTCCTGGTGGGCGCGTACTCCCAGTTCGTGCTGGTCGGCGCGGACGGGGTGCGGCTGCACGAGGAGGTCCTGCACGCCGGCGGCTGGGCACCCGAACGCGGCCGGTTCCGGCGTCTGGAGAACCTCACCACCCTCGGCGGCATTCTCGACCGGGCGCTGGTCCACGGCAGCCCAGCCTCCAGCCTGGTCCAGGCCCGCCTGGCCGAGCGGTGGCCCCGCCTGGCCGACGGCCTGCTCGCCGCGATCGACTGGCGAACCGCCACCCGCCGCGAGTCCCTGGAACGCAAACTCGACCAGCGCCGGCAGGCCGAGCAGAACCGGGTGGCCAGCAACCTCGACCAGTTCGCAGCCACCCTCCGCGAAGCTCTGGCCGTACCGGCCGAGGAGGCCGAGGACGCGCTGTTCACAGTCGCCGAGGCCCGCGACTGGCAGCGCAGCAAGGAGGAACTCGCCCAGTTCCGCCGCGACCGGCAGGCCTGGGAGGAACGGCTGACCGCCCTGGAAGCCGAACGCGACCGCGAACTGGAGGCGATCGCCCACCGATATCGAGATCCGCGGTCACACCGGTTCCCCGTAGCGGTGATCTTCGTGGTACCCAGAGCGGAGGCGACCCGATGACCCGCGCCTTCCGGCGCCCGCCGGCCCCCGACGGCGTCCAGCAGCACCGCAACTGGCTGAGCCTGGTCGACCTCGACGGCCCGTTCCTCAGCCTGCCGGTCCTGCGCGACACCTGGCC
>JAFGOK010000408.1 GCA_016926535.1 Micromonosporaceae bacterium
CCGGTGTACTTGGGGTTGCGCAGGATCTCCCAGACGCTGGCGGTCGACCACTTGCCCAGCGCCCGCTTCGGGTCCGGTGGGGTTGGGGGTGGGAAGGCGCCGGGGTCGCGGTTGAGCAGGTCGCGGATCTGCTGGAGGCCGTAGCCGGTGGTCAGGTACAGGTCGTAGATGTACCGGACGACTGGTGCGCGGACCGGGTCGGGTACCAGCCTCGTTTTCGTCTTGCCCTGCTCGCGGCGGGCCGGTACGGGGTGGGGAATCTTCTCGGCCTGGTACCCGTAGGGCGGGCGGCCGACGTTGTAGCCCTGGTGGGTGTGCTCCTTGAACCCGTCCCAGGCTTTCTCCAAGGCTTCGAGGGCGTACCACTCGGCGACGCTCTGCTTGACCCTGCGGGTCAGGATCGTTGTCGCTCGCTTGTGCCCGGCCTGGGCTGGTTCGTCGGCGGCGACGAGCTGGACTCCGGCGCGTTCCAGCTCGTGCTCGATCTTCGTGCCGAAGTAGGTGCGCCGGGCGATGCGGTCGATGGACTCGCAGATGACCGCGTCGAAGCGCCGGTTGGGGCGCTGGGCCTCGGCGAGCAGATCTTGGATGCCGCCGTCGCGCGGGATGGGGATGTCGAACTGCTCGTGGCTTCGGCTGTGGCCCCGGTCGGCGAGGTCCTTGCGGCCGGACTCGATGTCGTAGAAGTGGGCCAGGATCACGCCATTCTCCGGCAGCGCGATCTGGCAGTTGGCCAGCTGCCTGGGCAACGACAGGGTGGGGTCCTGGAGGTTGTCGGTGGAGGTGCGCCCCAGCCAGGCCCAACGGCTCACCTCCGCCGCCCTCATCGCCGCCCCCAGGTCGCGGAACCCTCGGATGCGATATCGAGTTCCACGCCGCGGGCGGCCAGGTGATCGAGCACTTGCGCCACGACTGCGCTGCGGCGGGAGATCCTGGCCAGGTCCCAGCAGATGACCCGCGTGATCCTCCGATCGGGGTCGGGGCTGCTGGCGTCCACGAGGAGTTGGGCGAGGCCGCCGGAGCGGGGCAGCCCGAGATCCGCAACGATTTTCGGCGCGATGGTGCCGCCGGGCTGGTCGGGACCGCGATATCCGACTCCGATGTCGAGGTAGCAGTGGTCGAAGTGCTTGCCGTCGCCGAGCAGCCGCTGGCAGGCGTGGTACTGGTATCGCAGCTGCTGTGTGGCGCCTTCGGCGCTCGCGGTTCGCCCGTACCAGACGATCGTGTTCATGCCTCGTCCTCCCCCAGCTGGTGATCATCGTCGTTGGGTTCGGTGTCCCCGCTGGTCAGCGCCGTGATCAGCGCCCGCAGGGCGTGTCCCTGGGCAGCGCGCACGGCAACGGCCCGCCGGCCGGTGACGATCCGAACCTGCACACGCACGGTCAGCGGCGTGCCGTCGCCACCCGTGCCGTGACATGGACGCTGGCCCAGTACCGGTTGGTCAAGACCGGGATCTGCGGCTGGCTGCTCGTGCGAAGCGATCGGCCCGCGTCCCCGGTTCCGTGCTCGCCGGTCACCCATCGCCGGCCTCCGAGCCGTGCAGATACGGGGCCAAGCGGGAACGGGCCAGCCGGTTGTACTCGGGGTTCAGCTCGATCCCGACGTAGCGACGCCCCAGTTGGAGGGCGGCGAGGCCGGTGGTGGCGGCACCGCTGAAGACGTCCAGTACGGTCCCGCCTGGCCGGCATCCGGCGGCGATGCACCGCAGGGGCAGGTCGATGGGGAACGCGGCGAAGTGCGCCTCCTTTAGCGGCCGGGTCGATATTGGCCAGATCGAGCCGGGGTTCTTGCCCAACGGGTGGACGGTGTCGTGGCGGTGGCCGGGCAACATCGCCGCCCCGTGCGGCCTGCCGGCGAACACGGCGGGCTCGGCGCTGGCGTACTTGGCCCGGCGCGCAACGGGCGGCGCTCCGGATCGGGATGTGCTCCGGCCGCGTGGGGCTGATCTGCCCTTGGCCGGGATTCGGATGGCGTCGAGGTCGAAGAAGTAGTGTGGGCTGCGCACCAGCAGGAAGATCATTTCGTAGCTGGTGGATAGCCGGTCGCGCACCGACTCGGGCATCGCATTCTTCGACCACACGATCGCATTTCGAAGAATCCATCCATCAGCTTGCATGGCCAGGGCGACTCGCCATGGCAATCCGAGCAGGTTCTTGCGTGCTACCCCTGAGTACTGCGGCAGCTTGCGATCCTGCCGTTCGGGCTGGTGCTGGCCGAGTTGGGGGTACCGGCGGGCGGCATCGGTGCGGCCGGTCTCGCCGGTGGCGTAGCTGTCGCCCAAGTTGAGCCAGAGCGTTCCGGCCGGGTGCAGGACCCGGCGGGCTTCGGCGAACACCGCGACGAGCCGATCGACATATTCGGTGAGGGTGGTCTCCAGCCCGTGCTGGTGGTCGACCCATACCGCCGGGCAGTCCGGGCAGCGCCGGGGCTGGCCCGCCCGGCGTGCTGCGGCGAGGCTCGGCGCGTGCTCGTGGCGGCAGCCGGCCTGGCCGCGCCGCCAGGTACCCGTGAGGTAATCTCGCATTCCCCAATAGGGCGGAGACGACACTAAACAGTCCACAGAGGCGTCCGGCATCGTGGTCAGGACGCTCAGCGCGTCGCCGGTGTGCAGGGTGACCGGCCCGCAGATCCACGGCTCGCAGGTGAAGGCATCCTGGCTGCTCACGGGGCACCGCCCGTGGTCAAGAGCAGGACATCCTCATGTTGCACGAGCCACTGTGGATCGCCGGCGGCTCGGGCGTCGCGGATGTTCTTCAGTTGGAAGAACGACGCCCGGGGCACGAGGCGTCCGTCGCGGAGGCCGGCGATAAGCGCGGCACACTCCTCGACGAGGGTCAGTCCGGCGCTGGTGCCGGCGGAGGCGACCATGCCGGGGATGTCGATCAGCTCGCCGTGTCGCCGGTACGGACGAGCGGTGATCGCGACGATCCCGCCGGGGCGCAGGATGGCGGCGACGCCGGTGAGGATGCGGGTGAAGCCCTCGACCAGTTCGGCGTGGGTGACATGGGCGAGGTTGTCGGCGTCGCTGCCGTACCGGTGGTCGATCTTTCGGACCTTGCC
>JAFGOK010000409.1 GCA_016926535.1 Micromonosporaceae bacterium
GACAGCCACGACCGGCACGCCAACATCGAGGTGGGCTACCTGCTCCAGCGGATGGAGACCTTCCGGGGGCTGGCCATCCTCACCACCAACCTGCACAGTGCCCTGGATGCGGCGTTTCTCCGCCGGCTGCGCTTCATTGTGCGGTTCCCGTTCCCGGACGCTGCGGCGCGCGCCGAGATCTGGCGCGGGGTCTTCCCATCCCAGGTGCCGACCGAGGGGCTGGACGCTGCGAAACTCGCCCGGCTTGCCGTCTCCGGAGGGGCGATCCGCAACATCGCCCTGTCCGCGGCGTTCCTCGCCGCAGAGGCCGGCGAACCGGTGCGGATGTCCCATCTGCGCAGCGCTGCCCGGAGCGAATATCTCAAGCTGGACAAGTCACTGACCGAGACCGAGGTGGCGGGATGGACGACCTGACGATCACCATTGACGAGCTGCGGGTCGAGGCACCCGGAAGTGGTCCGTCCCGGGCGTGGGCAGGCCAGGGACAGCCGGAACGGCCGGAACAGGGCACCGCAGACCGGTCCGGCGCGGATTGCGCCGTCTCGGATCGGTCCGGCGCGGGCTGGTCGCTCACAGAGCGGTCCGTCGCCGATGGCCTCCGGGGCCGCGTCCCGGCCTCGCTGGGACTCGGCGTGCCGTCCGCGATCGCTCGCGCGATCACCGATGCTGTGCCGCGCTGAGCACCTCGGGGACCACTCCACTGGGTCCTCGCCAAGCCCGCAGCACCGACGTCAAGGTGACAGCATCGCTGCTACAGTGCAGGCATGACGGTCGCCATCACCATCCGCAACGTGCCAGACGAGATCCGAGACGAACTCGCGGCCCGAGCGGCCCGCAGCGGCAGATCCCTCCAGGAATACCTGCTGCGCCAGCTCACCGAGTTGGCCTCCCGGCCATCGGTTGACGACATCGTCGCCAGAGCCAGAGCCCGCACCCAGGCCACCGGAATCCGGCTCGACCCGCACCAGATTCTGGCCGACCGCGACGCCGACCGCCGATGACCAGATCGATCACGGCAACCCCACTCACCATCGTCCCGCGACAGATCGTGCTCGACGCGTCTGCGGCGGTCGCGCTGCTGGCCGACGCAGGCCCCGCAGGGCAGTGGGTCGAAGCCACCATCCGAGGAGCCCGCCTCCTTGCCCCGGATCTCATGCCGTTCGAGGTCAGCAACATCCTGCGCCGCCACGCCCTCGCGGGGATCCTCGACCAGAGTGCCGCGACCCTGGCCCACACGGATCTGATCGCCCTTCCGATCGACCTGTACCCCTACGTCGGCCTCGCCGAAAGGGTGTGGGAACTGCGGGTGAACCTCACCGTGTACGACGCCTCCTACGTCGCACTCGCAGAACTGGCCACAGTACCCCTGGTCACCCTTGATGCCCGCCTTGCCCGCGCGCCCGCAACGCGGTGCCAGGTTCTCGCATACTCCCAGGCTCCGTAGCTTCGATTCCCGGTCAGCAGGCGGCGAGAACGTCAAGCGGCCGGAGGTATCGCGCGGATCGCCCGGATCACGTCTTCGACGTTGACCAAGCCACGCGGGTCACGGACCGCGAGCGCCGATTCAATCGCTCGGCGAATCCAGGTTGAGGAGCTGACCTTGTCGGTCTGTGCGACAGCGTCGATTCGCCGTTTCAGGTCTCCCGACAACCGCAGGGAGGTCACGACCACCAGCGGGGCATCAGGGTCGACCTCGGGCAGCTCCGCCAGCAGCGCCTCTTCCTCTTCCCGGGAAACCGGCTTGAAGGTGAGGTTGTCGATCATGTCATTGGCGTGCTCCGCCGTCATATCCAGCAGGCGAAGATCACTTACTGGCGAGTCGGAGAAGGACATCCCCGCTGGTCGAGAGACCGACACCGAGGATCTGCGAGCGGCCACGGTGGCCCGCCGGCGGACGGCGGCGGGGCGACTCTCCGCACCGGATCGGCAGGCAGGCGACACGACGCGATCACGCCATGAAGTCGTACTCCAGGATGTAGGCGGTCGCGTCGAGCGTCATCTGGTTGACCTCCACGCATCGCCCCACCTCGGTGGACGCGAACCGCACGATATCCAGCACCAGCGACCCGATGCTGGAGCCCAGGTCCAGACGCTCGACCTCGTCCGGGTTCGGTGCCCTGGCGGTCAGCCGTTCGGTAAACCGCACCGGCTCGTGGCCCAGCTCGGCCAGCCTGGCGTAGGTGCCGCCGGGGCCAGCGTCGGTATAGGCGATCCGCGTGCCACCGGCGATGTCCAGCGGAAGGAACGAGGTCGCCAGCTGCACTGGGCGGTTGTCAACGAGGAACCGTCGAGACCGGGTGAGCACCGATTGTCCGGCCTCGACGCCCAGCGCCTCGGCGACCTCCGACGACGCCGGCTGCTCGGACACCACGATGTCGACGACGCGCAGCCGCGGGCCGGTATCCGAGTCCTGGACCGCTCGCCCGCTGGCGCGGTATTGGCGCCCGAGCCGTTCGGGTGACCGCCGCGTGATCCGTTCGAAGCGGCGGACGTACACTCCGGAACCCCGACGCGTCGTCACCAGCCCTTCGGCCCGCAAGACGTCAACGGCGCTGCGGGCGATATCCGAGGTCACGCCATACCGCTGGGCGAGCACCGCCAGCGAGGGCAGGCGCTCATCAAGGTCGCCCGAGGCAATCGCTGCCCGCAGTTCCGCCGCGACACGCTGATACGTCGGTTCACTTGCCATGCCAGGTCCTCACCGTGGAATCCCGCGCCATGTTCGCGGACCAGCGTACCCGTCAAGCCCACACCAAGAAGCTTGGGCCGATCTCTTGATTTAGGGCCACACTAGGGGCATCCTCAAACCGATATTGGGCCACACCTGCACGCAGAGTAGGCAACCAAGATCAGCCACCCGACAGGTCGCATCGTGGGCGAGGGCCAATCTGTGACGTAGACGACCACTCACAGTCGGACTAGAATTCGGACTATGACGCAGACGGTAACGGTGACGGATGCGAAGGCTCGGCTATCTGAGCTGGTCGCGACGGTAGCGATGACCCATGAGCACGTGGAGATCACTCGCAATGGAGAGCCCGCCGCCGTGCTGGTGTCGACGGAGGAGCTGACCGCACTGCGGGAGACGGTCGCGATCCTGTCCGATCCGGGTGCCGTCGCCGACCTCCGCGAGTCGGAGGAGGACATCGCCGCCGGTCGAGTGACCGACGCCGAGGATCTACGAGCGACCATGGTGGCCCGCCGGCGGGCGGCTGCGTGACGCAGCCTGAGCGGTGGGCGGTCAAGGTGACCGGTCCGGCGCGGCGCGCGCTTGAGCGGACGCTTCCCGAAGCGGTCGCCTGGGCGGCCTACACGTTCATCACCGAACGGTTGCCCACGAATCCATACCGGCTGGGTGGACCACTCAACGAGCCCCATGACGGTCGACGCTCCGCACATCTGGGTACCTACCGAGTGGTGTACCGGATCGATGAGCCGGCACACACGATCTACGTCGAGTCGGTTCGACTGCGCGGCGACGTCTACGGAATCCGGTGATCGCACAGGCCGCACTCTCGTACGGCCGCACATGGATCGCACGACGGACCTCTGAATAGGCCCGAACAGGAAAAACAGCACGGGTGACCGTGATCGACACACGGAGGAGGGAAGCGGACCTGGTGGGCGGCTCCTCTCCTTGAACGACGGATCACCAGCGCGGGCCGTATCAGGAGCCTGGTCGGCGATTGAATCGCCTGCTCGTGGCCACGGGCAGAACTCACTACCCTGTCCTACCGGCACCGACCGGATGCCCCCCGACGACCTGTTCAGGGTACTCGATGCCTGCGGGTCAAACACCCAACGCTGTGAGGCTGTGCCAATTGACGCTGCCCGCACGGATCTCCTCCCGGACGACGTCCGGCACGAGGGACTGACCACCGGCAAGGAGGTCGGCGAGCACATCAAGGCGGTCCGCCCGGGCGAAATGACTCAGGCAGGTGGTGTCGAACACCAGGTGGGGTGCGACGGGACTGGACGTCACGGCTCGTCGTCCTCACTGGCGAGCTGTGGAAGGTCCACTTCTGTGATCTGTCCCCGCATCAGTTCGACCGCCCGGCCTGCGGTGATCAGATGCTGCCGGTATGCCAGCATCACCGCGTGGGCGACGGCGCCTGGGACTCGTTCCCATTCCAGATCCGGTTGGGGTACCCATCCGGCGGCGTCGAGGAGTTCGGCTCGCGTGGGTGTCTGAGCCAGCCAGGTCGGAACATTGTCGCGGTCCAGTGCCCCGGCCCGCGCGGCTTGCCGCACCGCCAGCGACCACGAGGTTCGGTACGCGGCTGCGAGCCTGACCAGAGCATCCCGGTCGAACGCCGTGCCCGCATCAGTCCGGATCGCGGCGCAGGGCAGCAGGAACTCCGCCGCGAACGCATCGATGATGGCTTCCCGATCCGCCCGGGAAGCATGGGTGCCCAGATCGCTGGAGTACTCGTCGCCGAGTACCAAATGGCCCAGTTCGTGTGCTGCGGTCGTTCGACGGCGGCCGGGGTCGCCGACCTTGCTGACCACAGCCACCGCGATCTCCCCGTCCACGACGCAGGCGCCGTCGCCCGGGAGATCGATCACAGCGATCGGCAGCCCTGCCCGCTCACCTGCCGCCATGAGCGAGGGAATCGCCGTACTGCCATAGTCGAACCGCTCGCGCAGCCAGGTCGCGGCTTCACGGGCCTGTGCTCCGCACGTCACCGTGCCGGAGTAGGTGACCAGCGGATGAGGAACGAGAACCCCGAGGTCGTGGAGCTGTCGAACATCGCGCAGCCAGGCCATGAGCGCGGCCTCCAGCCGAAATGAGCTGCGTCCCGCACCGGTGGCCTCCTCCTCGACCAGCGCGCCGCGTCGGGACAGGACCGCTGGCGACTCGTGCAGAAAGTGATCGAGAGGTACGTCCAGACATGATCCAAGGCGCACCAGCTCGACCGCGTCGATCCGCCGGGTGCCAGCTTCGATCTTGGCGATCATCGTCCGGTCAAGGCCGATCCGGCGGCCAAGCTCGTCCTGGGACAGCTTCGCCGCCAAGCGGGCTTCGCGTACCCGTTGGCCGATGGTGACCCATTCCCGCAGCACCGTCATGGTGCGATTATCGCACGGACGCATGCAGTGTGTCGTGTCCTCGAATGGTCCTCACCCGGGATACGGGTCGGTGAGGGAGGCCGGTTTCCGCGCCTGCTCCAGGATGTCAGCGGGAAACCGCGCACCAGCGGTATAGAACCGGGCGCGCGTGCGGCCAACCGCCGCGAGCACACCAAGCTCGACCAGCCGCTGAAGGTCCCGCTGGGCTTGCTGCCGGCTCAACGCCTCCGCCCGCTCGTAGTGCGCGCGACGCACCCGGCCGACCACAGCGACGTCATGCAGTGCCGACACCATTCGCTCGTCCAGGACGCTGCCGCTGGCGCTGGCCGCGACGAAGGTTTCCAGACGCGTCCACACCCCGGCGGACCGGTCCAGACGGTACTGGACGGTCTGAGCCTGCTGGTGGTACGCGGTCAGGTTGAACCGGATCCAGGCCGACACCTCCTGGTCGGGCCGGTAGGAACGACCTCGGGCCACCAACACCTGGTAGTACTCCCAGGTGTTGGCCGACTGGCCCAGCCACGCCTCGATCGAGCACAGCTCTGGGGCCAGCACGCCCTCGCGGGCGATGAGCAGGGTCTGCAACGACCGGGACATCCTGCCGTTCCCGTCCGCCCACGGGTGGATCGACACCAGGTGCAGGTGCGCCATCGCCGCCCGCACCAGCGGGTGGGCGCTGTCGTCGGTGTTGAGCCAGTCCACCAGTTCCGCCATGAGTCCGGGAACCTCACCGGCTTCTGGGGCGGTGTACGCGGCGGCGATCGGATCACGGGCGTCGGTGACGTACACCGGGCCACGGCGCCACTGCCCGGCCGGCTTGCTGGCAGTGTGCCGGTGGCCTTGCAGCATCCAGTGCAGCGCATTGAGCAGGCTCTTGCTGTGGCAGAAGTCCTCGACGTCGTGCAGCGTCTGGATGTAGGTCATCATCCGCTGGTAGGCGAGGGTGTCCTCCCGGTCCTCATCGGACACATCAACGTCGCGCTCGCCCTCCATCAGGTCCTGCACATCGACCGTGGACACCCGGATGCCCTCGATCGAGTTCGAGGCGGCGATGCTGTCCGCGGCCAGGTACTTGCGGAGACCGGCCGTCCACTTGCTAGGGCTGCCCTGAACCTGGTGACGCAGCCGGTAGCGTATCTGCTCGACCTCGGCGAGGACCCGCTCGTCGGTGGCGGTCAGCGTAGGTGTCCGGTACAGCATGC
>JAFGOK010000410.1 GCA_016926535.1 Micromonosporaceae bacterium
ACTCGAATGGACAAAACCATCGTCAGAGATCACGTCCGGGATCGGGAAGACCCGGGCGTGACCAGCCTCGGTCAGCAGGTAGGCTCCCGCTCCGGCCAAAGCCCTCCGCGGGGCCATCAGCCGATCGTGGACTTTGTGGACCCGCCGTGCGATCGGGCCGACTCCCTGCAACTCGAGCACCGGCACCGGAGCACAGGCCAGCACTCCCCTCCGGGCACTGGCCTCGACCAGGGCCAGCACCGACGCCGAGGTCATCGCAACGTCGGCGTCCAGGTACAGCCGGGGGAACGCGGCACACGCCGCATCGCCGAGCCGCAGGGCGTGTGGCTTGCCCGGCACGTCGGTCTCGATCACCCGCACCCCGACCGCTCTGGCGGCTTCTGCCGTCTGGTCGGTACACGCATTGGCAACGACCACGAGGTCAAGCGCTCCGGGTTTCGTCCCGGCCAGCAGCAGGCGCAGATTGCGGGGAAGGATGGCCTCCTCGTTGTACGCCGGCACGACGATGCTGACGACGGCCCGCTGCGAGGGCTCGGCCGGCTGATCCGGCTGATCCGGCTGATCGCGTGTCACCCCATCATTGTCCCCCGCCCCGACAGTGTCCCGGGATCGAGCCGTCGATGAACGAGTTGGCCGTCGTCACCCCGACCTTTCACAGCGACGCGGAGCTGTTCGCTGACCTGCACCGCTCGGTCCTCGACAACACCCCGCCGGACACCGTGCACCATGTGTTCGTCCCGCCAAGGGACTATGACCTGTTCCGGGGGTACCAGGGTCCGCGATGCCAGGTGCGGACCAGCTCCTCCCTGCTGGCCCGGCAGGCTGTCCGAGTGGCGGGGATGGACTTCTTCCTCAGCGCGCGGCGGCCGTGGCCGCCGGTGCGCGGCTGGGTCGCCCAGCAGGCCGTCAAGATCGCCGCTGTGTCCGAGCTCGATGCCAGCGCCGTGCTCGTGATCGATTCCGACGTGGTGCTGGTGCGGCCCGTGCGGGCGGAGCGCTTCCGCCTCGATGGCAAGTGGATGCTCTACCGCGAAGACCGGGCTGTCACCGCTGCGCTGGAGCGCCATGTCATCTGGCATCACGTCGCCCGGAGGATGCTCGGGCTGCCGGCCCCGCCGCCCCTGCCGCTGCCCGACTACGTCTCCCCGGTCAACGTCTGGCGACCAGCAACCGTCCGGGCCATGATCGGGCACATCACCGATGCGACCGGCCGGCCCTGGATGGATGTGTTCACCGGCCAGCGCCACGTTTCGGAGTTCATGCTCTACGGCGTATTCGTCGATGAGGTGCTGCACGCGCGGCGGCAACCGCCTCCGACCGACCAGCGGATCTGCTACCCCACCTGGCAGCGCAGCCCGCTGGATCATGACGGAGCCATCGCCTTCGCCGAAGGACTCTGGCCGGAGGCGATCGCGATGATGATCTCCGCCAAGTCGCGCACCCCTGTCAGGGTGCGGCGAGCCGCGATCCGGCGGTGCGCCGAGATCGTCTCGGCGGAATCGGGCCGCCGCTGATCCGGCGGGCCCGCCGGCGAAGCGCCCTACCGGCCGGCCAGTACCCGAAAGAACTTGCGGCTGCGGTGGGCAATGGTCCGCCGCTGCCGGCGCAGGTACATCTGATACACGGCGGCTCTGGCCCGCCGGCGCTGCTCCGCTCCGAGCTCTGCCGTCCGCAGCCAGCTAAGGATCTCCCGGCACTGCAGCGTGGTGGCCAGGTGGGAACGCCAGGCCGGCACCCCGAGGCGCCGCGCCACAGTGCTGATCCGCTCATGCTTCCAGTACCGGTGCGCCAGCACCCGAGGGACGTGGCCCCACGGGCCGGCGAGCGCCAGCTTGGTCGCGAACACCTCGTCCTCCCGGAGCATGTTGCGCCGCGGTATCGCCGCGACGGGCTCGCGCCGCAGCAGCCCATAGAGCGGATCAATGAGCAGGTAGCTCTCGTTGAGCAGGCGGAGCATCTCGACGAACCGGTCGACCGGCTCACCGGATGCCAGGACGGTCCCGTCGTAGGAGGCGCTCTGGATGACCCCCTGCGGACCGGTGTACGCCACCTGCGTCGTCACCAGGATCCGCCGGGGATCGGCCGCGAACTCGCCAAGACACTGGGTCACGAAAGCCGGCTCAAGCCGGTCGTCGTCACCGATCCAGCGGAAGAACTCCCCGCGGGCGAGCGCGATGGTATGGGTGAAATTGTTCAGGAGTCCGATATTTTCCGGATGGCGGTGGTAGACGATCCGGCGGTCGCTCCTGGCGAGATCGCGGCAGACCTCGCTGGTCTCATCTGTCGAGGCATTGTCTGATATCACCAGCTCGATGCGCTCGTGGTCCTGAGCGAGGACGGACCGCACGACGGCAGCGACCCTGGTCCCGGCGTTACGAACGGGCAGGCCGATGGATACCAGCGGTTCAGCGTTTGGCATGACGGGCCCCAGACTCCCCATACATCGATTTGCGTAGTGCTACCACCACACGGAGTCTAGTGATGCCCGCCAATAGGAGCGACTATGATCACAAACGCCGCCGCAACGACCGGCCTGGATACAGTGACACTGTGCGATCCACCATCATCACTGGCGCCTCTCGCGGTCTCGGTGCCGCTCTGGTCGACGAATGCCTCCTGGCCGGCGATCGGGTTCTCGCGCTCAGCCGGCGGTTCAGGGACCACCCGCCCGCAGACGGCCCACCCTCAGGCCGCCCGCCGCCAGGCCGCCTCGTGCTCCGGCCGACGGATCTGGCAGACCCCGCCTCGCTGCCGACCGCCGCGGAGCTGGCAGCCTTCCTCGGACGCGATCCAGCGTCAGCGATCATGCTGGTCCACAACGCCGGGGTGTTCGAACCCTTCGGCCCGATCGGCAGCCTGGATGCCGCCGCGGTACGCACGGCGGTCGCCGTCAACCTCACCGCACCGATGCTGCTGACCAACACATTGCTGTCCTGCCCGCTTCGCGACCGGCAGCTGACCGTCGTGTACATCTCCTCCTCCGCAGCGCACCAGGTCGGCGGTGGACGGTCGGTGTACGGCTCGACCAAGCGCGCTGGCGAGCTGTTCTTCGAGACGCTGGCGATGGAGCATCAGGACGACCCCAGGGTTCGGGTGATCATCGCCGACCCCGGCATCATGGATACCGATATG
This sequence comes from Micromonosporaceae bacterium, assembly GCA_016926535.1. Taxonomy (GTDB): domain Bacteria; phylum Actinomycetota; class Actinomycetes; order Mycobacteriales; family Micromonosporaceae; genus JABDRL01. The sequence goes on from JAFGOK010000410.1 coordinate 3,133, forward strand.
CAGGCGACCGTCCGCGAGCACGCTCTCCACGATGCCTACTTCCCCGGCAGAGAACGTTTCATCGCACGCCACCAGCGCGGCGAGCTGCCCTCTCCGGCCAGGGTCGCGCGCCAACTGCTCACCTCCTGGCGGCAATGACCGCCACTTTCCTATTTGGTCGCGCCGGACGTGAATCCGTTGTAGATGAACCGTTGCAGGAATAGGAAGGCCAGCAGCGTCGGGATGATGACCAGAATCGCTCCGGCGGAGATCGTTTCCCAGTGCGCACCGTAGGGTCCCTTGAACCGGTACAGCGACGTCGAGATCATGCCCAGTTCCTCCGAGGGCATGTAGAGAAACGGGGTGTAGAAATCGTTGTAGACCGCGATGCCCTTGATGATGACGACCGTTGCGATGGCCGGCTTGAGGTTCGGCAGGATGACTCTCAGGTAGACCCCGAGCGAGGTCGCACCGTCCAGCCGGGCAGCCTCATCCAGCGATACCGGAATACTCCGGATGAACTGGAGGAAAATGTAGATCGAAACGATGTCGGTGCCCGTGAAGAGCAGGATGACCGCCCAGCGGGTGTTGAACAGGCCGAACGAATTGATGACCTGGAAGGTCGCGACCTGGGTCGTCACTCCCGGCACCAGCGTCGCGACCAGGAACAATCCCAGGACCACTGGCTTCATCCGGAATCTGAACCGGTCGATGGCGTAGGCAGCCATCGAGCCGATCAGCACGGTCCCGACGATAGAGATGACCAGGACGAACGTCGTATTACCGAAGGCCAGGAGCATGTTGCCCTTGTCGAAGGCAATGGCGTAGTTGTCGAAGTTGAACCAATTCTTCGGCAGTGAAAGCGCCGTCCCGGTCCCCATCTCACGCTCGTCCTTCAGCGAGGTGAAGAAAACGACGACCAGTGGAATGATCATGATCGCGGCGGCGATGACCAGCGAGGCGTACTTCCCGAAGACCGCAAGGGCCGCCACCCAGCGCGGGGTCGCCGTGGTCGTCGGCTTCCGGTCAAGGATATCGACGGTCATACCAGGTCAGTCCTCTCGTCGGGGACCACGCGGCGCTGGATCCAGGTCACCAGCAGCACGATCCCGAGCAGTACCACCGCCGCGGCCGAGGCCAGGCCGACCTTGTTGAACCGGAACGCCTGGTTGACCGTCTGGATGACGAAGGTCTTCGTACCGTTGGCGCCACCGGTCATGATGAACGGAATCTCGAACACCGAAAGGGAGCCAGCAATCGCCAGGATGGCGCTCAGGCTGACGATCGGCTTGATGCCCGGCAGGATGA
>JAFGOK010000064.1 GCA_016926535.1 Micromonosporaceae bacterium
CACCAGACGGCATCGCCCAGGCATTCATCATCGGTGCGGACTTCATCGGCGACGAGGCCGTCGCGCTGGTGCTCGGTGACAACATCTTCCACGGGGTCGGCCTCGGGCGGCAATTGCGCAGGCACCGGACGATCTCCGGCGGCGTGGTGTTCGCCTATCCGGTCGCCAATCCGGAGGCCTACGGGGTGGTCGAGTTCGACGACTGCGGCACGGTGCTGTCGATCGAGGAGAAACCAGCGAAACCCCGGTCGAAATATGTCGTTCCCGGGCTGTACTTCTACGACAACACCGTCATCGAGATCGCCCGCGGCCTCCGGCCGAGTGAGCGTGGTGAATTGGAGATCACCGCGGTGAACGAGGCCTACCGGCGCCGGGGACAGCTGCGGGTGACCGTCCTTGACCGCGGGACGGCCTGGCTGGATACCGGCACGTTCGGTTCGCTGGTCGCGGCCTCCGAATTCGTTCGGGTGATCGAGGAACGGCAGGGATTCAAGATTGGCTGCGTCGAGGAGGCGTGCTGGCGGGCTGGTTTCATCGATCATCGGGCCTTGGCGGCGCTCGCGGATCCACTCCGCAAGAGTGGCTATGGCGACTACCTGATCGACCTGCTTGACTGGAATGCCAGCCCGGTCCATGACCGGGCCGGTTCGGTCGTTCGCGAGGATATGTGATCATGGAAATCAGGCCATTGTCGGTGGTCGGTGCGTTCGAGGTGTCCTGCGTCCAGTACAGCGATACCCGCGGCGTGTTCCTGGAGTGGTTCCGGCCGGATCAGCTGGCGGCCCAGACGGGCTACGAGTTCCGGGTGGCCCAGGCCAACTGCTCGGTGTCCGCCCGGGGGGTGGTGCGGGGGATCCACTTCGCGCAGACCCCCCCAGGGCAGGCCAAGTACGTCACCTGCGTGCGTGGTGCCGTCTGGGACGTCGTCGTCGACCTCCGGCAGGATTCGCCGGGGTTTCGCACCTGGGACAGCGTCCGGCTCGACGACGTCGACCGGCGGGCGGTGGTCATCGCCGAGGGCCTCGGGCACGCCTTCTGCGCCCTGACCGACGAGGCGACCGTGTCGTACCTGTGCTCGACGACCTACGACCCGGAGCGGGAGCACACCATCCATCCGTTTGATCCACAGGTGGCGATCGCCTGGCCGGGCGGGGATCTTCGGCTCTCCGAGCGGGACGCCGCAGCCCCGACCCTCGCCGAGGTCCGGGCCGCCGGGCTGCTGCCGACTCTCGGGGGCGTGATCGGCGCTGGCGCAGCGCGGCACGCCGTGTGATCTGTGAGGGAACGGCCCGACGGTACATCGGGGCCGAATCCGGCTACTGTCAACGCATGGACCGGCGCATCTTCGGGCTTGAGACCGAGTACGGAGTCACCTGTACCTACCGAGGCCAACGACGATTGTCCCCCGACGAGGTCGCGCGCTACCTGTTTCGGCGCGTGGTCAGCTGGGGACGCTCCAGCAACGTGTTCCTGCGCAACGGCGCGCGGCTCTATCTCGACGTCGGCTCGCACCCGGAGTACGCCACCCCGGAGTGCGATTCGATCCCGGATCTGGTCGTCCACGATCGGGCGGGTGAACGCATCCTGGAGGGGCTGCTGGTCGACGCGGAGAAGCGGCTGCACGACGAGGGGATCGCCGGCGAGATTTACCTGTTCAAGAACAACACCGACTCCGCGGGCAATTCCTACGGCTGCCACGAGAACTACCTCGTCAGCCGGCACGGCGAGTTCGGGCGGCTCGCCGACGTGCTCATCCCCTTCCTGGTGACCCGCCAGTTGATCTGTGGGGCAGGCAAGGTCCTCCAGACCCCCCGGGGCGCGGTCTACTGCCTGTCCCAGCGGGCCGAGCACATCTGGGAGGGCGTCTCCAGCGCCACCACCCGCAGCCGGCCGATCATCAACACCCGCGACGAGCCCCATGCCGACGCCGAGCGGTACCGCCGCCTGCACGTCATCGTGGGTGACTCCAACATGAACGAGGTCACGACCCTGCTCAAGGTTGGCAGTGCGGACATCGTGCTCCGGATGATCGAGGCGGGCGTGCCCATGCGTGATCTGTCCCTGGAGAACCCGATCCGGGCCATCCGGGAGGTCAGCCACGACATCACTGGCCGGCGCAAGGTGCGCCTGGCCAACGGCAAGGAGTGCAGCGCCCTGGAGATCCAGCAGGAGTACCACGCCAAGGCCTGCGAGTTTTTCGACCGGCGCGGGGGTGACGCGGCGGCCAAACGCGCCCTCGATCTGTGGGGCCGGGTGCTCGTCGCCGTCGAGACCGGAGATCTCTCCGGGGTCGAGCGGGAGGTCGACTGGGTGACGAAACTGCGGCTGTTGGAGGGCTACCAGCGCAAGCACGACATCCCGCTGTCGCATCCCCGGATCGCCCAGATGGACCTGGCCTACCACGATCTGCGGCGCAAGCGCGGGCTGTTCGCCCTGATGGAGCGGCGCGGAGCGGTGGATCGCGTGGCGGCCGATCTGGAGATCTTCGAGGCGAAGGAGACCCCGCCCCAGACGACCCGGGCCAGGCTGCGCGGGGAGTTCATCCGTCACGCCCAGGAGCGCCGCAGGGA
>JAFGOK010000411.1 GCA_016926535.1 Micromonosporaceae bacterium
CCCTGCGTCGTCCAGCAACCGCCACGCCTCTGCCACCAGTGTCTCGACGATTTCGGACTCGACCACGGTCTTGATGACCTGGCCCTTGACGAAGATCTGCCCCTTTCCGTTACCAGAAGCGACGCCGAGGTCAGCCTCGCGCGCTTCACCCGGGCCGTTGACGACACAACCCATGACCGCAACCCGCAACGGTGCCGGAAACCCGGTCAACGCTTCCGTCACCCGCTCGGCAAGGCCGTAGACGTCGACCTGGGCCCGCCCACAGGCCGGGCAGGACACGATCTCAAGCCCGCGCTGCCGCAGCCCCAGAGACTCCAGGATGGCCGTCCCGACTTTGACCTCCTCGACCGGAGGAGCAGACAGCGAAACCCTGATCGTGTCGCCGATCCCCTCGGCGAGCAGCGCGCCGAAGGCGACCGCCGACTTGACGGTCCCCTGGAAGGCCGGACCAGCCTCGGTCACCCCGAGATGGAGCGGATAGTCACAGCGCCGCGCCAGCTGCCGGTACGCCTGGATCATGACAACCGGATCGTGATGCTTCACGGCGATCTTGATATCTCGGAACCCGTGCTCCTCGAACAGGGCGCACTCCTGCAGTGCGCTCTCGACCAGGGCCTCAGGTGTCGCCTTGCCATATCGTGCCAGCAGTCTGCGGTCGAGCGACCCGGCGTTGACCCCGATCCTGATGGGAACGCCAGCGTCCGAGGCGGCCTTCGAGATCTCCGCGATCTTGTCATCGAACTGCTTGATGTTGCCGGGGTTGACCCGGACCGCGGCACAGCCAGCATCGATCGCGGCAAAGACATACCGCGGCTGGAAGTGGATGTCCGCGATCACCGGGATGGGAGACTGCCGGGCGATCGCGGGCAGCGCGTCCACATCGTCCTGGCTTGGCACCGCCACCCGAACGATCTGGCATCCGGCCGCCGTCAACTCGGCGATCTGTTGCAGGGTCGCGGTGACGTCCGCGGTCAGCGTCGTCGTCATCGACTGGACGCTCACCGGAGCGCCCCCGCCGACCGGAACCGGCCCGACCATGACCTGCCTGCTGTCCCGCCGCCTCGCCAGCGCCGCGCCGGGCAGCGTGTCTCCGACGGCCCCGGCGTCCCGAGTTACTCCCACACCCACAGCCGCACCCTGCCTCTGCCCTGCTAGCGATTCAACGTGATCGGATTGATGATGTCGACTGTCCCGGTGAGGAGAACAAACACCCCGAGTACTCCGATGACGGCCACAGTGATGGGTGTCAGCTTGTAGTAGTCCACCCGACCCGGATCCGCCTTACCCAGCCGGGCATATACCCACGACCGAGCCTGTTCGTACCACGCGATGGCAATGTGCCCACCGTCCATTGGCAGCAACGGGAAGAGATTGAACAGCCCGAAGAACAGGTTCAGGACCGCGAACAGATGGAGCAGGCTGGTCCAGTCCTGGCGTTCTGCCAGCTCGCCGCCGATCCGGCTGGCACCGATCACGCTCACTGGGGTGTTGGGATCGCGGTCTCCCCCGATCAGCGCGGTGAACAGATTCGGGATCTTGGCCGGCATGTCGGCGAGGGACTTGAAGGTCAGGCTGACCAAGGTCCCGGAATACCGCACAGTCGTTGTCACGCCCTCGCCAGCCCCAACCGTGACCCGAGGCGCCTCTCCGGTGACACCGAGTAGCCCGACCCGTTCGAGGTCATCCGCTGTGACCTCGGCATACGTCTTGTCGCTGACGCTGTCCTTGACCCGGTCCGCAGCGTGGATCCGCACATTGACCGTCTTCGAACGTCCATCCCGCTCGAACGTGACAGTGCTGTCCGTATCACCAAGTGTCTTGACATATGCACGCATAGTCGCATAGTCCGGCATTTCCCGCCCGTTGATGGCGGTGATGAGGTCTCCTGGCCGCAGGCCGGCCTGCGCCGCTGGGCTCTTCGGATCTCCCTCGCCACAGGCGCGAGGAGCCTGCCCGGTCGAGTCGAGCTGCCAGTTCACGACGACACAGGAAGACACCGAGGAGATGCGGGGCTCAGCCTCGTCCATCTTGCTGCCATCCGGGATGCCAACCAGAACGAACATGATCCAAAGGATGACGAACGCCATCACAAAGTGGGTTATCGAGCCTGCCGCCAGCACGATTGTGCGTTTCCAGGCCGCGAACCGCCACATCGCCCGGGGCTCATCCTCCGGCTCGACGTCATCATCCTGCGGCGTCATTCCGATGATCTTCACAAAACCACCGAGAGGAAGTGCCTTGACGCCATATTCGGTTTCACCCCGCCGGAAAGACCACACGGTCGGGCCAAATCCCACAAAATAGCGCGTAACCTTCATACCGAATGCCTTGGCCGTACCCATATGACCAGCTTCATGCAGGCAAACGGCAAACAAGATACCCAGGGCGAAAACAACAATCCCCAAGGTGTACGCCATCAGGCTTCCCTCCCGGCCACAGCGATCATCTCGTGGGCTCTCGCCCTGGCCCACGACTCAGCGGCCAGCACGTCTTCGACGGTACATGGTTCCTGAAAGTCCGGTGTCCGCTCAAGCACCCGTTCGACGGTGTCGACAATGCCGAGGAACGGCAACCGGTGGTCGCAGAAGGCCGCGACGCATTCCTCGTTCGCGGCGTTGTACACCGCCGGAAGGCACCGCCCGGCCTTCCCCGCAGCCTTCGCCAGCGCCACCGCTGGAAACGCGACCTCGTCCAGCGGATCGAGTTGCCAGGTATGGGACTTGCTCCAGTCGACCCCGCCGATCGCGCCGTCCACCCGGTCCGGCCATCCCAGCGCGAGCGCGATGGGCAGGCGCATGTCCGGTGGGCTGCACTGTGCGATCGTCGCCCCGTCGAAGAACTCGACCAGCGAATGAATGACCGACTGCGGATGCACCATGACCTCGATCCGGTCGTAGTCGATCCGGAACAGCTCGTTGGCCTCGATGACCTCCAGCCCCTTGTTGACGAGCGTCGCACTGTTGATCGTGACGACGGGCCCCATCGCCCATGTCGGGTGGGCCAGGGCCTGTGCTGGGGTCACGGCGGTGAGGTCAGCGCGCCGCCTCCCCCGGAACGCTCCGCCACTCGCCGTGAGTACCAGCCTGCTGACCTCAGTCGCACGACCGGACCGCAGGCATTGCGCCAGGGCGGAATGCTCGGAATCGACCGGAACGATCTGCCCCTCCCGCACCGCCGCCGCCCGTACCAAGGGACCTCCCGCAACCAGGGTCTCCTTGTTGGCGAGGGCGACGATGCGACCAGCGGTCAGCGCCGTCAGCGTCGGGGCGAGCCCGACTGATCCGACGATGCCGTTGAGGACAATGTCACACGACCAACCGGCGAGTTCCTGCATGGCCTCTGGCCCGGAAAGGATCTTGGGGAACCGAAACCCCCTGCCCACTCCGCTCCGGTCGGCGGCGGCGGCCCGCAGCGCACCCTCCAGCGCCCCCGCGGCGTCCTGCCGCGCCACGCCGACAACTCCGACCCCCAACTCGACGGCCTGCGCGGCGAGCTGGTCAACGGCACCACCTCCCGCACCGATCCCGACGATCCTGAATCGGTCGGGGTTCCGGCGGACGATGTCGATCGCCTGCGTGCCGATCGAGCCGGTCGAGCCGAGCACAACGATGTCACGACGAGTCACGGATGCCATTCTCCATCGCCGCTCAGACAGCTGACCATACGCACCTCGCGGCGACCGCCGGGACCGGCGGAGCCGATCTGTCAGCGCCTTCGGTGTATCAGGTCACGGACCTCCCGCAGCGCCGCGTTGACCTCTGCCTCGAAATAGCCACCGGAGACCAACTCGAACTGGCTTGGGTCGAGGTCTGCCTCAGAGAGGCCGGCAGGCCCTCGGCCAGAGAATGCCATGACCAACCGATCGAAGAGCCGGTCGACCTGAGCCCGATCGTAGCCGCTGCCGAACCGCCTTGGCTGGAACGTCCGGCGCAACTGGTCGACCCGCAGACCATCTCCGGTCGGTACCTGCCCGGCAGCCTGCGGTGCCTGCATCCCGGGTCCGTGCCCACCAGCAGGCCCGCCGCCGAAGGACGGGCCGAACCCGGAGTCCACCGGCATGCGAATCTCGGCCGTCATGTCGGCCCGCCCGTGACGTCCAGCCTCGAAACCGTCGAACGGCGTCTCATCGAAGCGGCCATATGCCGGCTCACGCGGGCCCGCGCCCCCGGGAGGTGGCATGGACACCGGAGGTCGACCGGCGGGGCCGACCGGGACCGGCGGCGGAGTCGGCTGCGCTGGGCCCATCCGATCAGGCGGCCCCATCCGATCAGGCGGCCCCATCCGATCAGGCGGCCCCATCCGATCAGGCGGCCCCATCCTCGGATCTGCGGGGCGAGGCTCGGGAGCACGAGCGACGCCGCCTCGCTCCTCAAGCTCGGTGAGCTGCCGCTCCACCCGATCCAGGTGCAGGTCGACCTGCCACTCGTCGTAGCCGCCAAACCGAACCCGGAACACGACGTCGTGGACCTCCTGCGCGAAAGCCGGTGCGCTCACCGGCTCCCCGTTGAGCGTCGCCTCCACCCGGTCAAGAAACGCATCGACTTCGTCGACCTTGTACCCCCGACGAAGCGCTCGGCGCCGGAATCGCTGACCCTGACTCGTCACTCTGTCTCCTCGGAAGCAGCAAGCTGCCCGCACGCCCCGTCGATCTCCCGGCCGCGCGTGTCTCGCACCGTGGTCGGCACTCCGGCCGCACGAAGGCGAAGAACGAAGTCCCGCTCGGCGCGCTTGGCACTCGCATTCCAGCGACCACTCGGCGTCGGATTGAGCGGGATGAGGTTAACGTGTGCCAACCGGCCAGAGAGTAGCCGCCCAAGTAAATCGGCCCGCCACGGCTGGTCGTTCACGTCTTTGATCATCGCGTACTCAACAGAGACTCGCCGCCCCGTTGATGCCGCATAGGCCCATGCTGCATCAAGCACCTCGGCGATCTTCCACCGTCGGTTCACCGGGACGAGCTCGTCTCGGAGATCATCATCAGGTGCGTGCAGCGACAACGCAAGAGTCGCTGTGAAGCCCTCACTCGCGAGACGTCGCATGGCTGGCACCAGGCCAACGGTTGAAATGGTGAGATGCCGCTGCGAAAGCCCAAGCCCAGCCGGGGGAATGTCCGTCAAACGTCGGACAGATTCGACCACTCGGTCATAATTCGCTAGCGGTTCACCCATGCCCATGTACACGACTCGGGACAGCCGGGTCGGACACCGAGGCAACTCGCCCCGGGCAACCAGGCCAGCCGACCAGACCACCTGATCCACGATCTCCGCAGTGGACAGGCTGCGAGTCAGTCCTGCCTGCCCCGTCGCGCAGAAGGGGCAGCCCATGCCACACCCGGCCTGGCTGGAAACGCAGACGGTCACCCGATCCGGATACCCCATCAGGACGCTCTCGAC
>JAFGOK010000412.1 GCA_016926535.1 Micromonosporaceae bacterium
CGTCGGGGCCAGCCCACGGATGCGCAGGTGGTTGGTGCTCAGCCAGGCCGGCACTATCGCTGTGCTGGGATCGGCGCTGGGCATCGCGGTCGGGATCGGAACGTCGTGTGCGGCCATGACGGCCTACAACCAGGAGGCCGCGACGCACTTCCCTGTGGTACACCCGTTCCCGCTGACCGGCTGGTGGATGCCGGGTATGTCTATGACGCCTTCGGTCGTACCACCGCCCAACCCGGAGGACTGACCAACAGCTACTTCGCCAACGATCTGGTCTGGCGCCAGCAGCTGGAGGACGCCCAGCAGACCTGGACGCTGGACCCGGCCCACCGGTTCCGGGCGTTCACCGCCGAGACCCTGGTCAACGATTCGTGGGTCAATTCCTCATCCAAGCTCAATCACTACGATGATGATTCAGATGAGCCGCGGTGGATTGTCGAGGACACCAGTCTCGGTGCGGTGACGCGGAATGTGTCCGGCCCGGATGGGGATCTGGCCGCGACGACCTCTGCGACCGGGGATGTGCGGCTGCAGCTGGTCAGCCTGCATGGTGACGTGGCGGCGACGATCGACACCGGGTTGACCGGGCCGGAGTTGTTCGATTACGACGAGTTCGGTGCTCCGATGCCGGACCAGGCCACGCAGCGGTACGGGTGGCTTGGGGGCAAGCAGCGGTCTGGCGAGGCACTTGGTGACCTTGTGTTGATGGGCGTGCGGCTCTACGGCCCTGCGCTTGGTCGATTCCTCCAGGTTGATCCCGTGCCAGGAGGAAACTGCAATGGGTACGAGTATGCTTGCGCCGACCCAGTCAACAAGCAAGATGTCACCGGCAAGTGGGTCGGGCTGGTATTCCGCGGAGCAGCAGCTGCCTGCAGGCTCGGTCGAGGGGGTGCGTCCGTGCGGGCAAGTACGTTGCCAAACAAGCCTGGCGCGGTGCCAAATGGGTCGGAAAGCAGGTATGGCGCGGTGCCAAGCGGGTCGGGCGACAGGTGGTGCGCGGAGCCAAATGGGCCGCAGGGACTGTGGCCAATGTTATTCGCAATACAAAAATTCGTTGCCTTCGATTTTCGAACGTTGGCGGATTCGGTTGTGATCTACGTTATGAAGGTAAACGTTGGGTCGGGGCGCATTTTCATAGAGTGAACGGCAAGTATCGACCCCACTACCATAGGCGACCTGGAATCGGCAGGCATCGCCCGTGGGACGGAGGATGGTAAGGTGGGAGCTGAAGTCATGGTGTTACCCGATTTTCCTCTTCTGTTCGTGGACGAGGAGGGTTCCTCGCATACCCTGACTGATGTAGAGGACATCGAGACGACAGTCGAATTTATCGATGATTACGACCCGCCATATAGGTGCTTTGATGCGCAGGGTAGGCGAGTGCGTCTGATTCTCTACGCTTTGGAGTTGCTGGTCTGTCAGATAGTGCCAGAAGATTTCGACAGTTCACGTGTACGAGTCATGGAGTCCGTGGGGGGCGGCCACGCCGAGCCGCTTCTTGTCGAATGTGTTGATGATTTTGTGTTGCGTACCCTTGGTGGGTCACCAGTCAGGGCCGCACCGTCGGCATGGCATCTTTTCGCCCAAGTTGCTACGGCTGAACCACTTGTGGCGGGAAGTGTCGCGCCGACGGAGTTTCACCAACGCTGGATGAAGGCGCGCCTTGGCCGACGCTTCTGACCCGGATTCACGGATACCGGCTGTACTCGCCGGCCCTGGGTCGGTTCCTTCAGGCGGATCCGCAGGACGGGGGCAACGCCAACGCCTACGACTACTGCTCCGGGGATCCGGTCAACTGTTTTGACCTCGACGGCCGGTTCTGGGGCAAGATCAAGAAGGCGGCCAAGGGAACCTGGAACTTCGTCAAGAACAACCCAGCGCTGGCCTGTAGCACGATCTCCATGTTCACCCCACCACCGATCAACATCATCGCGGGTGCTGCCGCAATCGGCTTTTCGGCCTACTCGGCATACAACAACTTCCGCTCAGGCAGGTATGGGGCAGCAGCTGTGGATGTCCTGGGAGCTATCCCGGGCGCTGGCGCAGCATCCAGGGGGTGGCGGGCGGCGCGGGCTGCTTGGAATGCGAGGAGTATTGGGAAGGGCATTTCGAAGTTCAAGGGTTTCAGAGGGGCACGGAAGCTCAAGCGTCAGGTGACGAACCGGATGCACCGGCAGATGTCAAACGCCAAACGCTATCGCTGGTACGAGGCCCGGTGGAGCAGGTGGGACCGCAGGGTCGCCTATCCCGGGGTGGCCGCACACACCGCGTGCAAGTACCGCAAGGGATGCCGCAACTCCCGGATCGCGCGCTGGACCCGGCTGTTCTAGCGTGGCTGGCCATTGCCTGGACCGTTGGAGGTGGGACGCTCATGAGTGTGCTGAAGCGACTGGTGTGGTGGGTGGCCGGCTGGACCGCGCGGGTTTTGGACGTCGAGGGACGCACCGATCAGGACCGGCGGATGACTGTTCTTCGTGACGCGAGCCTGCCGGCCGACGATTCAGACGATTTAGGGCTTCGCCACCTGACCCGCACGGTGATGTGGTTTGTGGTCGCGGTCGCCGTCAATCCGGTACTGCTGGTGCTGTTGATCCCGGCATCCTCTCTGCCGGGAGGCAGAGAGGATGTGCCGTTCCTGGTGTTCTTCTTCGTCGTGACATTCATGGGTTTTTTTCTATTTTTTATGATGTGTGTTCACCTTCTGAAGTGGCTAGTCGTTGAGTACTTGCTGGAGGATCGATGGAATCCCCGGAGCCGGGTGTTGCGGGCGGTGATGCTGGCACAGACGCCGGAGGTCGCTCTCGCCATGCTGCTGGCGGGGCCGGTCGCGTGGTCGCTTCAATGACGTGGGGTGGGTGAGGGGTCGTGGGGCGTGTGCCGGTGTTGCCCGGAGGGCGGAGTGTCCTGTGGGGCTGGTGGTGGTTGGTGTGGCGTTCCCTGCCGGGAAGGATCCTGCCGTTTGCCATTGTCGTGGCGGGGGTCTGGCTGGTCGTCGGGGGCGAGGTGGGGTTGGTCGCGGCGGGTGTCGTCGCGCTGGGATGGGTGGTTGTCGCCTGGTGTCGTCCGATCGGGGTGCGGGTGACCGACCAGCGTTTTCCGGAGCTGTCTTCGCTGGTCCAGCAGACGGCGCGGCGATGCGGACTGCCCGTTGCGGACAGGATCTGGTTGGGGAGTGACGCGGAGGTCATCGGGCAGGTGCGGGCGGGGCGGCGGGAGTTGATCATCGGATTGCCCGCCGTTTAGGTCTTGGACGAGGATGACCTGACCATTTTGGTGGCGCATGAGTTGGCTGTGCTGGCTTCCCCTTGCCCGTCCCTGACGGTTCGCCTTTACCGGCGGTGGGCCGAGGCCATGGATTCTGTGGTGTTTCTGGAGGAGGGGGAGCAGCCGACGGGTCGGTCCCGGCGGGTGCTGGCCGCATTGGGGCCGCTGGGTGAAGCGGTGGAGGGGCGGGTGTGGGCCAGCCTGGAGTCCTTGGGGACGGTGCGGGCAGAGCGCCCTATGCAGAGATGCTGCGGTACTGCGCCGAAGCGGGTAGCGCCGGCTTGGTGCAGGGTGAGTAGGGTGTCGAGACTGCTGACCCCGCCGGCTGCCTTGACCCCAATGCGCGCAGAGATCGTGGCAAGCGCCAGCGGCTGTCCTTCAAACCACGCGCGGTCGGGCTCCTGATCGATACCGACCACCTGCCATCTCAATCGGAGGAAGATCGACTCCGCGCAGGGCTGCTGGAGGTCGCCCCGACGCCTATATCACGATTGAACGAGGTCCCGACACCAGTCCGGATCCCAGGCTCTATCTGATCTCCGTTATCGCGGGGATGGTCACGCTGGGAGCGGCCGCGATCGCAACCGGCCTGTCTGCCGCGGACGGGCAAGCAGATTTGGTCATCCTCGTTGCCGTCGGGGCCAGCCCACGGATGCGCAGGTGGTTGGTGCTCAGCCAGGCCGGCACTATCGCTGTGCTGGGATCGGCGCTGGGCATCGC
>JAFGOK010000413.1 GCA_016926535.1 Micromonosporaceae bacterium
CGACCGCAACGCTGACTGGCTCGGTCGCCCTGACCGCACCAGCGACATCAGGATCAGCCGGAACGCCCGCGTCGCTGACCGCCTCCAGCCTGATGCTCTCAGGAGATCATGCCCTTGTCCTGGCCAACAGCCTGGTCGCGAGCCCCGCTGGGCCCGCCGTCGCAGAGCCGAAGACCGACCTCGCGCTTGAGGCGAGCGGCCCCGCGCTGGTCCTGGTTGACCTCAGCGATCGGCCGACGGTGCTTGGAACGTACGAGATGGAGGGCCGGATCGTTGACGCCAGGCAGGTCGGTACGACCGCCCGGGTCGTCGTCACGTCGACCCCTTCCGTCAAGGCGTCCGCCATCGACGACAGCACGGTCGAAGACTGGCTGCCCGAGTACTCCGTCACCGAGGACGGCCACCGGACGACCAACCGCGTGGCGTGCGAGTCGGTCCGGCACCCCGCCGCCTACTCCGGTTCGTCGTTGCTGAGCGTGCTGACGTTCGATCTCGCTGCGAAGAAACTCGGGACCGGAGACCCCGTGACGATCGTGGCGGATGGCCAGACCGTCTACTCGACGGCCAACAATCTGTATGTCGCGACCACCAACCAGTGGAACCTGGCCAGCAAGACCGAGACGGTCGAGACGACGGTTTACCAGTTCGATATCGCGGGGAGCAAGAAGCCGGAGTACATCGCCGCCGGTTGCGTGCCCGGCGTGCTGCTCAACCAGTACTCCATGTCCGAATGGAACGGGCACCTGCGTCTGGCGACGACGCAGCAGGCCAAGATCGTCGTCAACGACCCGGCGACTGGGGAGGAGGCGACGCCCGGCCGGAGGGCCCGTATCACCGCCCCAGCCGACACGGCAACGGTTCGGCCCAGCGAGTCGAGTGTTTCTGTCCTGCGGCGAGACGGTGGGAAGCTCGTCGTCGCCGGCAAGGTCGGTGGCCTCGGCAAGGGAGAGCGCATCTACTCGGTGCGCTTCGCCCAGGATGCTGGATATGTCGTCACGTTCCGGCAGACCGATCCGCTCTACACTGTCGATCTTCGCGATCCGAAGAACCCGAGAGTGCTGGGTGAGCTTGAGCTGACCGGCTACTCCGCCTACCTGCATCCTCTCGATGGCAACCTCCTCATCGGAGTCGGTCAGGAGGCGACAACCCAGGGACGGCTGCAGGGGACTCTGGTGTCGCTCTTCGACGTCAGCGACCTCTCCACACCGAAACGGCTGGCGAAGTACGAGGTACGGCTGGGGAGTTCCGAGGCAGAATTCGACCCTCACGCCTTCTTGTACTGGGCCAAGACCTCCACACTCGTCATACCCGTCTCGAAGGCCGGGAGGTCAGCCGCGGTTGTGCTGTCGATTTCCGGCACCCTGATCACCGAGCGGGGAACCATCGAGCACAGTGAGCACACGGCCGTCCGTCGAGCCATCGTCATTGGCGAAACGCTCTGGACGGTCTCAGCGAGCGGCGCGATGGCTCACGATCTGGCGGCCCTGACGACCGAAGCATCGATCGCCTGGTAGCCAGGCAGGGAAGACCTTCGCCAAGGCAGGGCCAGCAGCCGGTGCTAGAGATACATCCCCATCCGTTCGGTATCGCCCCCGGATGCCGGCCGCTCCTGCTCTCCGAAGAATCGGCGCCCGCCAAACTCCCCCGCCAGGCGATCGTCGAGCTCGTCCGCCAGGCCAGTCATCACCTGAACGGCCAGCATGAGGTGACTGGCCTGGAAGTCCCGACCGAACACGGGCACGGACGCCCAGACCGTCTCGTCCGCGCAGTACAGGCGGCCGATCGGCATTCGGTTGGTCAGGTCTGACAGCTTCGCGTAGAGCTGGTGCGTCGGTTGGATGTCGGTCAGCACCGGTGAGAAGACATCGACGAGTGGAGGGTTCTCCCGGACTCTCACGAAGACCATCGCCGACCCGGAACGGATCCCGATGTCCCCGTCCGGATCGATCGGCAAGGCCTCGGGGTCTGTCCGCAGCAGGCGCGCGACGACAAGGGAGACCCGGTCGGCCAGCGGGAGCTGATCCAGGCCTTTGGCGAGCTCCTTCAGCCCGCGGTCTGCCGCGGCCTCTTCCGATCCCCGCTCGACCTCCCCCGCCTCCTCCGTCACCGTGACGAACCGCGCGGCGCCCAGCGGCGGGGCCGACGTCGCGGCGCTCCAGTCGGCGCCCCGCGCGGTGTATGTCAGAAACGCCGGGTGCGGTGCCCCATACACATCGCGGAGTGTGCGCGAGACCAGGGAAGCCAGCCGGTTCGCCTCCTCAACCCGCCCGCGCACCCCGAAGGCCTCCCCGGACCCGGTGACGACGCCCGGCGGTGCCCAGCCGAGTGCGACCAGGCCTGCGACCGCCGTCCGGTCGAGCCGATACGCCTGCGGCAGGTCCGCATTCCCCACTGCGGTGCCCAGGACTTCCTCGCCGGAGAGGAGCAGTTGCACTCCGTAGACCGCGTCGCCGGTCCCGGACGCGGTGGGATCGAGCGTGATGTCGAGCGTCGTGTCCCGCGGCAGTTGCGGCAGGGCTACGGCGAGTTGACGGGCGAATTCGCCCCAGGACTCGGCAACCTTGACCTTGAGGTCCGAGATGCTTGCCTCGTCATCGAACAATGCTGGCTCGGAACGCGGCGCCGAGTCATTGACCACACCAGAGACGTCGCTCACGGTAACCCCTTCCCCTGACGCTCCACCCTAGCCTCCAGAGCGTCCCGCCATGAAGGTCGGGCGGCACCTACGCTCGTTTCATGGGAACTGCGAAGATCGAGCTGCATGTCCATCTTGAGGGGACGATCCGGCCGGAGACGCTGCTGGAAGTCGCCAGACGCAACGACCAGCCGCTGCCGTCCAGCACGGTCGAGGGATTGGCGGCACTCTACGAGTTCACCGATTTCGCACACTTCATTGAGGTGTGGATCCTTACGACCAACTGCCTGCGCACGGCAGACGATTTCCGGCGGGTCGTTGTCGACTATGCGGCGCAGGCCGCTTCGTTCGGCGCCGTCTATATAGAGGGTATTTTTTCGCCGAATGAACGTGTTGCCAATGGTGTGGGATGGAATGAGCTATTCACCGGATACACCGAGGGTGGGGTGGAGGCCTACGAGCGGCACGGTGTGACGGTGCGCTTCACCCCCGACCTGTACCGCGGTCTCGCCCCGGAAGCCGCCGAGGAGTGCGCCACCGTCGCTGCCCGCTACCGGGACCGGGGCGTCGTCGGGCTGGGTCTCGGGGGGATGGAGCCGGGTCACCCGGCGCACCCGTACCGCAGAGCCTTCGAGATCGCCCGAGACGGTGGTCTCGGAATCGTTCCTCATGCCGGGGAGGCCGATGGCGCCGAGTCCATCAGGGAGGTCCTGGAGTTCGGGCCTGACCGGATCAGGCACGGCATCCGTGCCATCGATGATCGCGCGGTGCTCGCGGAGATCGTCGATCGGGGCATCGTGCTGGATGTCTGCCCGACCTCGAACCTTCGGACCAAGGTGGTCGGCTCGCTGGCGGAGCACCCGCTCCCAGCGCTGCGCGAAGCGGGTGTCCTGTGCACGATCAACACCGACGACCCGGCCATGTTCAACACCGATCTCGGCCACGAGTACGACCTCGCGGCGGCCCTTGGAGTTGACGCCGATCAGGCATACGCCGCCGGAATCGCAGGCGCCCTGTGCGACGAGGCTACCCGTGCCCGCCTCGCCTCGTTGGCCAGGTCATGAACGCAATCAAATGATGAACGCAATCGAGGTCCGGGCAGTCGCCCGGACCTCGCCAGGGTGGGGAAGGAGGGAGTTGAACCCTCACGCCCTTACGGGCACACGGACCTGAACCGTGCGCGTCTGCCATTCCGCCACTCCCCCCGGAGTGATGACGCACAGGAAGGTTATCACCTTCAACAACCGACTTTGCCCCGGAGGTCACCCCCGGGGCAACCACCCACCTGGGCTAACCCTTTGTCCAGGAAGGGGTTACTCTGCCCTATGCGCTTGGCAAGAGTAACACGCGCTGGCCGGCCGGCATGCATCCAGTGGAGCCCCGGCCGGATACCATCATGGCCTCGGAACCCGAGGAGGAGCCGGTGAGTGTGCTACAGCGCTTCGAGAAGCGCCTTGAAGGTCTCGTCGAGGGTGCCTTCGCCAAGGTCTTCAAGGGGGTCGTTCACCCCGTGGAGATCCTCAACGCCATGCAACGCGAGGCGGAGGCGCACAAAGCGATCCTCGCTGGTGGGCGGACGCTCGTCCCGAACCGATATGTGATTGACCTTTCCCCATACGACCACAGCCGGCTCGCGCCATACGCGGCGGCGCTGGCCCAGGAGCTCGCCCAGTCCCAAGCGGAGTTCATCGGAGAACAGGGCTGGACGGTCTACGGCGATGTCATCGTCGAGGTCGAGCGAGGAGAGGGGCTCGACACCGGGATGTTCCGTGTCACCGCCGAGGTGTATACGGGGGGTGACGTGGCCCCGCAGGCCGCATATGATGCCCCGCCCTCGTACCAACAGCCCTATGACTCCGGCGGGTACGCCCAGCGGGGCGGCCCTGGGCGAAATGTCAGGCTCGTCGCCAACGACGGGCGGAACTACCCACTGTCCATGGGGTCAACCGTCATTGGCCGTGGTGATCAGGCGAACATGCGCCTGCCGGACGTCGGCATCTCCCGGCGCCACGCGCGGCTGGACTACGACGGCAACCAGGTGGTCCTGACCGATCTCGGGTCGACCAACGGAACCCTCGTCAACGGGCAGCGCGTCTCTGCCGTCGCATTGAATCCGGGTGACATGATCCAGCTTGGCACCACAACGCTCACCTTCCGGGTGGACGGTTAACACAAGCCCATCCCAGACCGAACGTGAGGCGGGTTCGCATGACTACATCTCGTTTCGACTGCGGATAGACACCCGATGCCGGCAATCGTTCTCACTGTCGCCAGGTTCGGGTTCCTCGTCCTACTGTGGATTTTTGTGTTCACGGTGGTCGGAGTGATCAGAAGAGACATGTTCGCGGGCGCGCGATCAGGCAGGCTTGTCGCGGCCCCGCGAGGGATCATGCCGTCGATGGGGCAGGGGCGCCCGGCGAAAGTGAAACGGGGACGCGTCGCGCACCAACTGATCGTGACCGGAGGTGCACTCGCCGGAACTCGAATCACCCTCGGAGAGGCGCCAATCACAATTGGACGCGCTGAGGACTCGACACTGGTCATCACCGATGACTACGCTTCGGCCCGTCACGCGAGACTGGTGTCCAGAGCCGGGCAGTGGTATCTCGAGGATCTTGGCTCGACCAACGGAACATACCTCGACCGCGCGAAGGTCACCGCACCAACATCCGTCCCCCTCGGCGTGCCGATTCGCATCGGCCGCACGTCTCTCGAGTTACGGCCATGACCCTGACGTTGCGATATGCGGCCCGAAGCGACCGCGGTCTGATCAGAAGCGGAAACCAGGATTCCGTCTACGCCGGCCCGCGGCTCCTCGCCGTGGCCGATGGCATGGGTGGCATGGCTGCGGGAGATGTTGCGAGCAACATCGTCATCGCCTGCATGGCGCCACTCGACGAGGATGTCTCAGATGGCGCCATGATCGACGCGTTGCGGAATGCCGTCGACCTGGCCAACCAGCAAATCCGGTACACGGTCGATGCGAACCCGGCCATGGAGGGGATGGGTACGACCCTCACGGCCATGCTGTTCTCCGGCTCCCGGATCGGCATGATCCACATTGGGGATTCCCGGGCATACCTGCTGCGACATGGAAAATTCGCCCAGGTCACCAAGGACGACACCTACGTCCAGATGCTGGTTGACGAGGGGCGGATCACCCTTGAGGAGGCTGGAAGCCATCCCCAACGATCGCTGCTCACCCGGGCCCTTGACGGCCGCGACGTCGACCCGGAGTACTCCATGCGCCCGGCCGAGGCCGGCGACCGCTACCTGCTGTGCAGCGACGGCCTTTCCGCCGTCGTCAGCTTTGAGACGATCGAGGCGACGCTGCGGGAGTACCCTGACCTGAACGAGTGCGCAGAGCGTCTGATCCAGCTGGCCCTGCGAGGCGGCGGCCCGGACAACATCACCGTCATCGTCGCGGATGTCACTGACCAGGACATCGTCGAGGAGTCTCCGGTCGTCGGCGGGGCCGCCTCTCGGGACCGTGGCATGGCCACCTCCGCGGACGCCTCGATGTCCTCCGCGCGGGGCGCGGCACTCTCCGCCCCGCGAGCCGCCAGCCCAACCCCGGCCGAGCCCGAAGAAGGTCGCGAAGAGGAAGCGGCAGAGGCCGACCAGCGCCCGCGGCGCCATCCCCTGCGCACGGCGCTCATCCTGCTTGCGCTGACCGCGGTGCTCGCGGGTGGGCTGTGGTACGGCTGGCGTTACACCCAGTCGCAGTACTACGTCGGGGCGACCGACGACGGGACCGTTGTTGTCTACCAGGGGGTGCCCGGCCGCGTCGCATGGCTCGATCTATCCACAGTGTACAAAACAAGTGATCTTCATTTGTCCGATCTGACACCGGTGGCCCAGCACAACGTCAAGCGGGGCATCCCCGCGGAAACCAAGTCGGATGCCCTGAAGCGGTTGGAAGAGCTCAACAACCCGAACAACCCCAACCGCCAGCAACAGGCCCAGATCTGCCCGAGCAGCGGGGCGTCCGAGGGTTCCGGAAACCCAGACCCCTCGGCCTCCGACGTGCAGGGCGCGTCAACGGCGCCAGATCCCAGTGCGTCAGGCTCGCCGTCCACCCCCGCCGCAGGGAGTGGCACCAACGATCCCGGGCAGCCCACTCCTCCGGGGGCCGAAACCGGCCAGAACGGCGCGACACCGGCGAAGCCGTGCTGACCGCCGCCGCGCCAGGCCCGCCACCGTCGAGTCCCGGCAACGGGCCGGCGGTGTCGGCGCCGTACGCAGGCCGGGGCAACCCTCGCAACACAGAGCTCGGCCTTGTCGCGCTGGCGCTCGGAATCGTCGGCACCTATACCGCCGCCATGGAGGCCGGGGCGATCGACCAGATCAGCGTCCACTTCTGGATCCCGGTCGCGACCCTCGCCATCTTCTTCCTCGGGCTGAACGTCGCCAACCGGTTCCTCGCCCCGGACGCTGACCCGATCTTCCTACCGGCCGTCGCACTGATCAACGGCATGGGGGTCGCGTTCCTCCGGCGGATTGACCTGTACGACGACAAGATCCACGATCGGACCGACTACTCCGCGTTCTCTGGGCTGGGCTTCCGGCAGCTGCTGTGGACGGCGCTGTCCATCGCGTTCGCGATCGTGGTTCTCGCGGTGGTCCGGGACCACAAGTCGCTGTCCCGCTACGCGTATACCCTCGGGTTCGCCGGAATCGTCCTCGTCATGATCCCGGCGGTCCTCCCCGCTCGGCTTTCGATGGTCAACGGCGCGAAGCTGTGGATCAACTTCGGGTTCTTCTCGATCCAGCCAGGTGAATTTGCCAAGATTGCCCTGCTCGTCTTCTTCGCCTACTACCTGGTCCGCAAACGCGAGGTCCTCTCCCTGGCCAGCAAGCGGTTCCTCGGCCTGGACTTCCCGCGGGGTCGCGACCTCGGCCCGGTCATCGCCGTCTGGGCGATGAGCCTGATGGTCCTGGTCTTCGAGAAGGACCTCGGCACCTCCCTGATGTACTTCGGGATGTTCGTCGCGACGCTGTACATCGCGACAGAACGCGCCAGCTGGCTGATCATCGGTCTGGGACTGTTCGGCGGCGGGGTCTACCTCGCGTACATCCTCGGCGGGCTCGTCGGCGGCCCGTTCGCCAATTTCCGCGTCCGCGCGGACATCTGGCTCGACCCGTTCAGCGACGCGGATCACAAGGGTTATCAGCTCGTTCAGTCCCTACTGGGGCTGGGAACCGGCGGCCTGTTCGGCACCGGGCCGGGAGAGGGCTACCCCCGCAAGATCCCCGAGGTGCAGAACGACTTCATCTCGGCCGGCCTCGGCGAGGAGATCGGGCTGTTCGGGCTGACCGCCATCCTGGTCGTCTACCTCATCATCGTCTTCCGGGGGCTGCGGGCGGCCCTGGGGGTCCACGATTCCTTTGGCAAGCTGTTTGCCGGCGGGCTGGCTTTCACCCTGGGGTTGCAGGTGTTCGTCATTGTTGGCGGGGTGAGCCAGCTCATCCCGCTGACCGGGCAGACGACGCCGTTCCTTTCCGCAGGTGGCTCCTCGTTGATGGCGAACTGGATCCTGGTCACCCTGCTGATCCGGATCTCTGACGCGGCGCGGCGACCGGCTGACGGGCCGACCGCGAAACCGGGCGGCCCGCCCTCGGCTGGTGGGCCGGCGAAACTCCAGGAGATGGCAACGGAGGTCATGCGGTGAATGCCCCCCTGCGCCGGGTCGGGGTTGTCGTGCTGGCGCTGTTCGCCATGCTGTTCGTCAACCTCAACTACCAGCAGTGGTACAAGGCCGACGAGTACCGCAACCATCCGCGGAACTCGCGGGTGCAGGTGGAGGAGTACTCCCGCGCCCGCGGCACAATCTCCATTGCGAACGGCGAGGCGGTCGCCCAGAGCCGGGAGACGACAGACACCTTCAAATACCTCCGGGTGTACCCGTTCAAGACCAAGTACGCCCACGTCGTCGGGTACAAGCCGGTCTACGGCACGGCTGCCTACGTCGAGCGACTCAACAACGAGTTTCTCGCGGGCAACGCGCCAGAGCAGTTCACCGATCGTCTGGCCGCCATGTTCACCGGCAACGAGTCTCCCGGGGGCATCGTCGGACTCACCCTGTCCAAGGCAGCCCAGGACGCAGCGTTCGAGGAGCTCAAGAACAACGATCTCAACACAAAGAAGGGCGCTGTCATCGCCCTGGATCCCAAGACCGGAGCCCTGCTCGCCGAGGTCTCCCTGCCGAGCTTCGACCCAAATCAGCTGTCGACCCATGACAGCAAAGCGTCCTCTGAGGCGTACAACGCTCTACTCGCCGACCCGGACAAGCCCCTGGCCAACAGGGCGACCTCCGAGATCCTGGCCCCCGGGTCGACGATGAAGGTCATCCTCGCCGCAGCCGCACTCGAAAGCGGCATGAAGCCCGACACGGTCATCGATGCCGGGCAGTACTACAGCCCGCCGCAATCTGGCAGCTACCAGATGAAGAACGCCTCGCCCAGCACGTGTCCCAATCCGACGATCACGCTTCAGCAGGCCCTGACGGTCTCGTGCAACACTGCGTTCGGCAAGCTGGGCGCTGAGACCCTCGGCGCTGACAAGATCAAGGAAATGGCGAAAAAGTTCGGCTTCGAGGAGGCGCCGGAGTTCGTTGACGACGACAAGAACGTCATGAACACGGTGGCGAGCCAGACCGGCACGATGACCGGATCCGACGGCAAGGCCGATCCGGCGGCGGTCGCGCTCTCCTCCATCGGGCAGAAGGATGTCCGGATGACCCCCCTCCAGGGGGCCCTGGTCGCCGCCGCCGTCGCCAACGGCGGCAAGCAGATGCGACCGTACGTCGTCGACACCCTTCAGAACTCCGGCCTGTCCGTCATCGACAAGACCCAGCCATCGACGCTGCGCAGGGTGGTCAGCGAGAGCATCGCCGGAGATCTCCAAACGATGATGATCAGCGTCGTCGACAGCGGAACTGGAAAGCCGGCTAAGATCAGCGGACTGCGCGTCGGCGGAAAGACCGGAACCGCGGAGAACGGCGAGAACACTGATGACCACGGCTGGTTCATCGGTTTCGCCATGAAGGGGAACGAGCCGCTCATCGCCGTCGCTGTTCTCCTTGAGGGGTCTGGCAAGGGCGGCAGCCACGAGGCCGCAAGGATTGCCGGGCAGGTCATGAAGGCGTATGCCGACGAGCGAGGCACCAGGTGAGTCAGGCGAGTCGAGGCTGGGATGGCGGCCGGAAGGAGGGGGCGCGATGCTGAGTCCCGGGACGAAGCTGGGCGGCCGCTACCGCCTGGATGAGCGGATCGCCGGCGGGGGCATGGGCGACGTGTGGCGGGGCACGGAC
Organism: Micromonosporaceae bacterium; assembly: GCA_016926535.1. Classification (GTDB taxonomy): domain Bacteria; phylum Actinomycetota; class Actinomycetes; order Mycobacteriales; family Micromonosporaceae; genus JABDRL01. Next base: position 9,949 of record JAFGOK010000413.1, read on the forward strand.
GAGGTGCTCGGCCGGACCGTCGCCATCAAGATGCTCCTGCCCGGGCTGATGGAGGAGTCCGGGTTCGCTGAGCGGTTCCGGGCGGAGGCCAGGACGATGGCCACCATCAACCATCCCGGGGTCGTCGACGTGTACGACTACGGCAGCGAGCAGGGCACCGCCTTTTTGATCATGGAATACGTCGAGGGTGATGCCCTGGCCAGAACCCTGACCAGGGTCGGCCGGCTGACCCCCACCCGGACCATGTCGCTCATCGCCCAGGCCGCGGATGCCCTGGAGGCCGCGCATGCCAAGGGCATCGTTCACCGGGACGTCAAGCCGGGCAATCTCCTGGTCCGGCCCAACGGCACGCTGGTGCTCACCGACTTCGGCATCTCGCGTTCCGCGCAGGCGGCTCAGCTGACCGCTGCTGGCTCCGTGCTGGGTACAGCCGCGTACATCTCGCCGGAGCAGGCGGCCGGGCAGCAGGCGACCGTGCTGTCTGATGTCTATGCCCTGGGCGTCGTCGCCTACCAGTGCCTGGCCGGACGGCGGCCGTTCGACGGGGACAATCCCCTGGAGATCGCCATGCGGCATGTCCGGGACACCCCGCCGCCGCTGCCCTCGGACATCCCGCCAGCGGTGTGCCAGATCGTCGAGCGTGCGATGTCAAAGGACCCGGCTGCGCGGTGGCCTTCGGCCGCTGCCCTCGCCTCGGTCGCGCGAACCGTCGCCAGCCAGCTCTCTGGCGGTGGCACGGCCAGCATCAGCGCATCGCCGCAGTCCCCGACCTCGCCATCGCCCCAGTTCGGCAAGGCGGCCCCCACCTCCGGCCTGCCGATGTCCCCTGGCGGGCTCGGCTCTCCGACCGGCTTTGCCGCGCCGCCCGGCTCTCCGGCCGGCGCTCCGGGTGGTACCCGGGTCTTTTCCGGGCCGATGAATCCCCTCGGTCCGCACGCTGTCAGCGGTCCTCCGCAGCCGGGCGGTGGCACACCGCACCCCGGCGGCTTCGCACGGGGAGCCGCCGGAGTGCCGCCCCCGCCGCCTGCGCAGGAGACGGGATACACCTACGCCGTCCCCTCCGGCGCAGCCCGCCCCACCCAGCGCCGAGGCGGGGACGATTCCCGCCGAATGCTCATCATCTCGGCCGGAGTACTCGCCGGCCTGATCATCCTGCTCGCCTGTGGCATCGGGGCCTACGCCCTAATCAACAATGACGACGGAGCGGGCGGGGGAGGCACCTCAACGGCTTCCGCTACTGCCTCCCCGGAGACGGCGAAGCCGTCCCGGGCG
>JAFGOK010000414.1 GCA_016926535.1 Micromonosporaceae bacterium
CCGGTGGCTGCCGGTTGGTCCCTCAAGCGGACTACTACCGGACCGACACCGACCTTGTACGGCCGAAGTCACTACGGTCCCAGCAGTGGACGGTGGTTCGGCGCCCGACGGTGAACCTCATCGTCAGCCTGAGGTTCACCGTCGACAGCGGGTTGGCGGGATTCCCGGTGCAGGTGGCCGTCCCCGGGAAGCTGCGCCTGACCGCGACGGCCCTGGTCACCGGGAGACACCCCATCACCTTCACCCAGACCTGCCTGGTCACCAAGCTGCCGATGGTGGTCGGGATCACCAGCGACGATGTGCCGTCAGTGCAGTGGACTCCCACAGTCGACCGATATCACCAGTTTGAGGACGGCGCCAAGCTCCTGCCAGTTGAGTGCTTCCAGTCAGTAGACGAACACGGCCACTGACTGGCGCAGATCCTCAGCGAGGCCGGCCAGCTCGCGAGCGGTGGAATCCGTCGAGGTCACCCCGTCCTGCGTGGCCCTGGTCGAGCCTGCGACACCGGCAATGGTGTGAGCGATCTGATCGGTCCCCCTCGCCGCCTCGTGGATGTTGCGACCGATCTCCGAGGAGACCGCGGTCTGCTCCTCCACCGACGTGGCGATGCTGGTCTGGTGGCTGTTGATCCGGTGGACGACATCGGCGATCCGGGCGATGACGTCAACGGCCCGCCTGGTGTCCGCCTGGATCAGCTCCACCCGATGAGAGATGTCCTCGGTCGCGCGGGCGGTCTCCTGGGCCAGATCCTTGACCTCGCCGGCGACGACCGCGAACCCCTTGCCCGCCTCGCCCGCGCGGGCGGCTTCGATCGTCGCGTTGAGCGCGAGGAGGTTGGTCTGCCCGGCAATCGACGTGACCGCCCGGACCACATTGTCAATCTCCACCGAGGATGCACCGAGTTCGCCGACGACGCGATTGGCCTCCTCCGCGGCGTTGACCGCCTCCGATCCCATCTCGACTGCCTGCGTGGTGTTCCGGGCGATTTCCCTGATCGAGGAGTCCATCTCCTCGGTGCTGGCAGCCACGGTCGTGACGCTACCCGAGATCTCCTGGGCTGTGTGCGCTACCTCCGCAGCCTGGGTGGTCGTGGACTGCGCGGCATCGCTGACCTGCTGGCTGGTGGTCGCAAGCCCGCCGACGGACTTCGTCAGCCGATCCGCCGACTGCACGACCTGCCCGATGGTCTGGCGGATCGCGGTGACCGCCTGCTGGAGCGACTCGGCCATCCGCCCGATCTCGTCGCGGGACGATACGGGAATCCGCACGGTGAGGTCCCCCTTGGCGAGCTGGCCGATCGCGGTGACCAGGCTCTGCACCGGTCGCCGGACGCTCCGGCCGATCAGCCAGCCCAGAGCCAGGGCCAGGGCGATCCCCAGGATGATGACGGCGATGGTCAGGTTCCGGGCGGTGTCCTGGGCGTCGCGCATGAGCTGCCGCTGCTCGACGGCGTCTGCCACGAGGTCTTCCCGGAGTGTCACGAAGCGTTGTTGCATGGACTCGCCGGCCTCGTTGGCCTTGCGGTTGGCCGCATCCCGAATGGCGGGATCCGTGCTCTGCGCCGCCTGCACCGATGACTGCTGGAGCGTGGTCCAGTCGTCGATCAATCGGTCTGTCTCAGCCCGGAGCTCCTCCGGCAGTTCACTGCGCAGCCGCTGGAGCAGGGGGCCGACGAGCCCCTCGCTGGTCTCCAACACTGAGGCGCTTCTGGCTGCGAGGTCGGGTGGGGGGTTCGTTCTCAGAATCAGGCTGTAGATAGTGATCATGTTCTGGGCGGTCTTGGCCTCGTCCAGGGTCGCCATCGGATTCAGGTCGCGCTCGGTGAGCTGGGTCGCGCGATCCCCCAGCTGCCGCTGGACGCCCACCGTGTAAATCCCAAGACCTAACATCAGCGCGGCAACCAGCAGGAATCCCCCGGTGATCCTGGTTTGCACGCCTCCGCGAGTCAGCTCTCCCCGCATGACAGACCCCTCTCCACGCGTCCGCGACGCGGACGGAAGATGTGTCACTGCCTCCAGAGGGGTGCATCGGATGCGATTTGCACCTCTTGAGTAATCCCTTGGGAAACGCACCCTGACGCCTACCAATCTGCCGGCTGGACCGCGGATCAGGGTCAGGGCACCCGCCGCAGTCCCGCAACCGCGAGGAAGCGGTCAAGCACCGACAGCCAGGCTGGACTCAGGAACGTGCGGTTGAGGTCGGCAAGGCGCCGTCCGACCGCCGCCAGCCCGTTCATAATGCTGGCGCCGCCGCCCTTCCCCGCACCGGGCTCGCGGTCCCGCCCGGCAGCCGGCTGGAGGCTAGGGCCTGCGGCCTGCTGGCGGTCCCGCCCAGCGGCGGGCCCGGGGTCGGACGTCCCCGACTGCTCAACTGACCAGTACGCGCCGGCCAGATTCTGGCGTGAGACCACCGTGTCGGGGTGATCCTCGCCGAGCACCCGGATCCGATCGGCCAGTGCCTGCTGATACAGCGGGATAGCCTCCGTCAACCGCCCTGCGGACTCATAGGCATACGCCAAATTATTCCGAGACGTCAACGTACTCGGATGATCCTCCCCCAACACCCGAACCCGATCAGCCAGAATCCGCTCATACAACCCGATCGCCTCCACCAACCGCCCAGC